>DASXGY010000451.1:0-9273 GCA_036488835.1 Acidobacteriaceae bacterium | reverse complement strand
CCCAGGCCCGCCACAAAGTGCGTCACCTGCCCGTCGGTCTGCTTCCATATCTCGTTCGCCGTACCCGGGTTATTCGCCGTTCCGCGATAGTGCGCCTTCCAGTTCTCATCGTTTCCGTACTGGTCGGCGTAGTAGTACCGTGCGGTGTCCTTCGCCAGCTCACGGGCCTTGCGGATCGCTCCGTCCGAACCATCGTTCGGGTCAGTCCACACCACATTCGCGCCATACGCGGCCAGGATGCGCTTCCGTTCGGACGACACATTCGACGGCACGCACAGCGTCACCGGAAATCCCCACGCCGCACCCAGCATCGCGTATGCGATGCCGGTGTTGCCGCTGGTTGCATCCAGCAGATGCTTTCCACCGGCCAGCAGCCCACGCTCGAGCGCCGCGCCTACAATCCCGGAAGCCGCGCGGTCCTTCACCGAGCCGCCTGGATTGGCCCACTCCGCCTTGCCCAGCAGGCTCACGCCCGGCAGCTCTGCCGTCAGCCGGTCTAGGCGCACCAGCGGCGTGTTGCCGATGCGATCCGCCAATGTCGTGCCCAGAATCTGTCGTGTTTCAGTCGATGTAGCCATCGTCGAATCCTCCATTCCGTTTTCACAAGTGCCGTGACGTTCTCCCCTTCTGAAGCGGAGCCCAGCTGCGTCAGCAGTACTTACAACAGGTACATCGTTGTTGTGAAAACGGCATATCCGATATGCGACACTGAAAACACCCGGTTCGGACCGGCAGCGCCTTCTCCCTTTCTACATAGTGTAAGCGCTGCGCCCGTCCGGCACCTAGCAGAGGAACTCCGCCCGCCATGCGCACCAAAATCACCGTCCGCAGCTTCGAACAAGTGCTCCAGATCCTTCGCGACAACCAATTCGATGTCCGCCAGCTGCCCGGGGTCGCAAGCCAGGTCGTCGTCGGCAAATACGGCGCCGCCGCCGTTCTCGCCCCAAACCCGAAATACACGGCCAAGACCGGGGCCGACGGCGAGCAGCACCCCGTCATCTGGGTCACTCCGGCAGGCTGGGTCCTGCGCGGTGCCATCTCCCGCCTGGTCGACCATGGCAACCAGAAGCTCTTCGAGACTCCCACCGCCCGCATCGCCGCCACCGCCGACGCCCTCAAGTCCATCCACCGCTTCAGCGAAGAGCTCCGCGAAGCGATCGGCGAGCCCAGCCTCTACAACGAGTCGCTCGGCACCGTCAGCAACAGCTATATGTACGACCGCGTCAAGGGCAGGGAACCAGGAACCGAAGCAGCATCCGACCACCACTAGTCAGGACCTACTCAACCTTAGTCAGGACCTACTCAACCTTAGTCAGGACCTACTCAACCTTCTCCCCTGTCGCGGTGATCGCATTTCCCTCCGATACCTCGCGAACCACCCTGCCGTGCTTGGTCACCACGAAAAACACCACCAGAGGAGGGGCGCCGCTGGAGGGGATCGTGATCGTTGCTTTTCCAGTGCAATCCGCGCTTACGGTGTAAGTGCCACTGCCGGGTGTCCACTCCTCGGATGGCGGCGCGCCGTCGACGACCACATGCTCGACCTGGGTTAGGTGACCATTGCCGTCATAGTCTTGCCGGATTACGCCACGGATCTGAATGCCCCTTCCGGGAATACCGAGAAGGCCTTCCACCGTAAAACCATAATTGCCATCCAGGGTCCGATTCGAACAGTTTTTCTCCCTATCTCTGTCTCCTCTGTCGTCGTTGGCTGCCCAGACGGATGAGCTGATAGCGGCCAAAGCGCAGGCGACCATGACCTGCATCGCCATCCTCGTTAGTCTCGAAACACATTGCCTCTGCATTGTTCGACCTCCTCTTTGCGTCAGTTGATAGTTTCCCGGGGCTGGTCCGAAGGCTTCGCTGCCGTTTTCCTGATGCCACGGATGAAGGGATGAGGGCCTGGTGTTATGAATCTGCGCGACACCGCGCTGGCTTATCCGTTGGGGCGGCGGATAGCTCAGCGATGAGGAAAGGGCTGGTCTCGCCGGACGGGAATCATACTGGGATAGAGGCGCCCGTTAAAGTGCGCGAAAAGCTACAGCCGGCCGAAGAGCGTGTCGACGGCCAAGGCGGATCAATATCTGTCGATACACCGCCGGCCGAGATCCGCCGAGAAACTAAGCTTCAGGCCTGAGCCATACCGGCTGGCCGATCCTGAGCAGAATGAACGGAGGGGTTACCACGCAACCGCAGCGAGGCTCGCTACCGCGCCCGCTGCCACTCCCGGTACACTTCGCTCTTCCCCATCCCGCGCTCCCGAGCCGCGTGCTTCAGCGCATCCTTCTCGCTCAGCCCCTCGTCTTTCATCAGCCGCTCCACCAGCGCGACGATCGATTCTTCCCCCGCGTTCGAGGCAACTGAAGCACGAGCCTCCACCAGTACTACCATCTCGCCCCGCACCCGTTCCCGCTCCGCCAGTTGCGCCCGCACATCGGTCGCTCCCCCGCGGAGAAACTCCTCATGCAGCTTGGTCAGCTCGCGCGCCAGCACCACCCGGCACTCCGTACCCCACACCCCCGCCACATCCTCGAGCATCTCCAGAATGCGGTGCGGCGCCTCGTAGAACACCAGCACCAGCGGCTCCGCGCCCGCCACCACCATCGCCTGCAGCCGCTCCAATTCCGTCCGCCGCGCGCCAGCCTTCGAGGGCAGAAATCCGCAGAACAGGAACCGCTCCGCCATCAAGCCTGAGCCCACCAGCGCCGTCAGCGCCGCATTCGCCCCCGGCACCGGGACCACCGGCAACCCCGCCGCCGCCACTGCCGCCGCTACCCGCGCCCCCGGATCGGAGATCCCGGGCAACCCGGCGTCCGTCACCAGCGCCAGCCGCTCGCCCGCGCGGATGCGCGCCACAGCATCCTCCGCGCACGCATGCTCCTTGTGCTCATCGCAGCTGTGCATTGGCACCTGGATCTGGTAGTGCGCCAACAGATGCGCCGTCTCGCGCGTGTCCTCGCAGAGCACACGATCCACGCCGCGCAGCACGCGCAGCGCGCGCAAGGTAATGTCTTCCAGATTTCCGATTGGGGTGCCGACCAGGTAGAGTCCCGGCGGAAGGGATTCGGACACGCTACTCCGCCTGTGCGTGCCGCTTGCGCTTCTCCGCGAACTGGCTCATCGAGTGCATCAGATTTTGCAGCGTCACGATGCCCACCACGCGCTCGCCATCCGTCACCGGCACCAGCGACATGCCCCGCCCGCTGAAGCGACTAATGGTCGTGCCCAGCGAGTCCTCCGGTTTGGCCACGTGGAAGCTGCGCTGCATAATGCCCTGCACATAGCCGTTGCCCTCGGCGCGCAGCGCATCGGCTATCACCTGCCGGCTCACCACACCGACCACGTTGCGGCCGCGCACCACCGGGAAGTCATCCTGCAGCGAGTGGATGGCCTTGGCCAGCGCATCCTCCAGCGTGTCCGAGGGCGACAGCAGCGAAAAGTCCGTCAACATGATGTCCCGCATGTGCACCGTGTCCACCACGCTCTGAAACACGGCACCCTGATCTTCGAGCTGGGCGCCGATGAAGATGAAAAATCCCGCCGTCGCCAGCCACAGGTTGGGCAGCAGAATGCCCAGCAGGATCGCGATCACCCCGATCATCAGGCCCAGGCCGGCCGCGGCCCGCGCCGCCTGTACACGCCCCTGCACCCGCGAGAACTGGCTGCGCAGCACCCGCCCCGCATCCAGCGGATAGGCGGGCAGCAGATGCAGCACACCCAGAAATGCGTTCAGCCAAACGAACGAGCGGATCATGTGTGCCGGTGTAATCAGCGGCCGGGCCAGCAGGTTGAAGGCCGGCGCCGCGCCCTCTATCGTGAGGACGCACAACGCCGCCATGGATAGGCTCACCAGCGGCCCGACCGCCGCCATCTTGATCTGCATCGAAAGCTCATTCGACCGCTCCACGCTATCGGCATTGGCAAACGACATCAGCCCGCCGATAGGCAGCAGCAGAACGCTGCGAATCTGCAGCCCGTTGTATGCCGCGGCGATCGCGCGCCCGGCCTCCCTGGCCACCACCGCGAAGAACAGCAACATCCAGAGCATGAAGCCGTGCCACTGCGGCATTCCAAGCATGCTCGCATAGCCCATGCACACGCCCAGCAGCAGCAGGAAAAAGGTATGGATACGAACATCCATCCCCCACCACCGTCCCAGCGGAAATGACCAGCCACGCATCTTCGTTCTCTTGCTCGTTTCGTCTCGAATGAATTGCCGGGTTATCGTCCAGGCCCCGCGGTTCTGTGTCACGATACGCAGCACACAGGCACTCCAGGGGAGTGCGCGATGCTGCGCCGCTATCGCCTTCATTGTATTCGAGCGGCCCTGTCACCCCCGGGAAAGCCAGCAGTCCGGTACAAGACTGACTTTGTGTTCTTCTGTCTGCATGCGTGTCATCGCCGGCACCTATCGCAGCCGCCCGCTCACCGCGCCGCGTGGCTCGGCAACGCGTCCCACCAGCGATCGGCTGCGCGAAACGCTCTTCAATATCCTCGCACCGCACATTGAGGGCGCGCGTTTCGCCGATCTCTACGCCGGCACCGGAGCCGTGGGCATCGAGGCGCTGAGCCGCGGTGCTGCGCACGTTACCTTCGTCGAAAGCGCCGCCAACGCAATCGCCGCGCTGCGCGTCAATCTCACCGCGCTCGGCATCCACGATAGTTTTCAACTCGAGCAGCGCAGCGTTCCGGTCGCCCTGCGAACACTCGCGCGCCGTGAGCAGCACTTCACCCTGGTGTACCTCGACCCGCCCTGGGAAGACGACGCCGCCTACACGCAATCCCTCAACCTGCTGGCCGAATCCGCCGGCACACTGCTCGCGCCGGACGCCATCGTCGTTGCCGAACATGCGCGCCGTACCTCTGTCGCCCTGGCGGATGCTTATGGGGTGCTCAAACTCCATCGCAAGCTGGAACAGGGCGACGCCGCATTGAGCTTCTATCGACAGGCGCCAGCGAACGAAACTGCGGATGCTCGACCCTGAACAGAGCAAGAGTGGGATACACGGGCCAGCCTGCGCAGCTCTCACACTCGCCGCTCGCTCACCCGAACTGCGGCCCGCCCGCATGCCTCCCCGTACGCAGGTCCACCACGAACTCGATCTCCGCATCCGTCCGCATATCCCATCCCCAGCCGCGGAGCTCTGTCGCTGAAGCCTCGCCCAGCCGGATACCCTCCCAGGAGAGCCGCGCCGTCTGCCACAACCGCCCCGCCGCGCCCCATGCCTCCATGGAGTGGAAGCTCGCAAAGATCAGCAGCCCCGCCGCCGAAATCGGCCGCACCTCTGTCACCGGGCGATATCCCACCTGCCGCCAGGATTCCGGCGCGCGGCTGTCGATCATGTAGGCATATCCCCCCGCCACCGCGCACACCATTGCGGGGTCGGGACAATTCCATATGCCGGTCGGTACGGCCGGACTGGCAAAGCCCAGCGCGCAGGTGGCCAAGAACGCCTCACCCTCCGCCGGCCGCACCATCAACTCCAGCGCCCCACGCTCCACCTCCTCCACCGCCGCCGGATAGACGAAGTGCCGACGCGGCAGGATCAATGGGCGCGCCGCCAGCACCTCCGCCGTCCATGAGGCCGCGAAGCTTTGGTCAATCGTCAACGCCATTCCGTTATTTCCCCCTCGATTATGCGAATCTAAGTGTTCTGCTGGCCGCCGTATAAATCCCAGACGCAACTCCGGAGATCCTGACACATGCTTGCTCTCGTCCAGATGCTCTATACCGCAGAAGTGACCGCCAAAAACGGCCGCAATGGCCACGTCCGCAGCTCCGATGGCAGCGTCGACCTCGACCTCTCCGCCCCACCCGCGCTCGGCGGCAGCGGTAAGCCGGGCGCCAATCCGGAACAGTTGTTTGCGGCGGGCTACTCCGCCTGCTTCATCGGCGCCATGCAGTACCAGGCCATGCAGCAGAAGCTCCGGCCCGGCGACATCACCATCGACGCCAAAGTCTCCATCGGCCCGGCCGCAGGGGACAACGGCTTCACACTCGCCGTCGCCCTCGACGTCCACGTCGCCGCCCTCGATCAGGCCGCCGCCGAAAGGCTCGTCGCCGACGCGCACCGCACCTGCCCCTACTCCAACGCCACCCGCGGCAACATCGACGTCAAGCTCACCGCTCACGGCAGCGCATAAGGCCTGGGCTGGGCGGGGGCGGCAGCAGACAACGTTCTCTTGCGGAACCGCCGCACATGGAGCCGCGTACCACCCTCCATGCCCGCTATTCTGATCGATCTATCGGGCTATCATGAAAGCGCTCCTGACGTGCGGGCGCCAATCGCGCTGCCTCCCATGACGAGCAAGACAGCAACCCGGTTTCTCTACCTCGCCTTCGGTCTCTTCATCGTGGCGAGCATGACCTATTACGTCATGCAGACGACGGCCGTCTTTCAGGAGACGATGCACCGCGGCGAGCACGCCCGCATGCCTTTTCAGGTGGATGACGACCTGCTCACCATCAGCAACCTGGAACATGAAGCGATTGCAGCCGGCCTCAAGCCGGGCGAGCGGCTGCTGGAAATCCGCGGCCTACCCTACCGCGGCAAGCGGCAGATTGTTGCCCTCAACGGCGGCGGCAAGGACTTCATTCGTGCCGGCGATGCACTCTCCGTCATGGTGCGGCGCGTGGATGGCAGCGTGTATCACGCCGAAATCCACACCATCGGCCGTCAGCACTCGCAAAAGACCTTCAATCTCGAATGGGCCATCAATATCCTGCAGCTTCTCCCGCCGATCATCTGTCTCCTCATCGGCTACTGGGTTGTTGCCGCGCGTATCCGCGATCCCAACGCCTGGCTGCTGCTGGTGCTCTTCGCTTTTCCATCTGTGCTGTCGGCGGCGCCGCACTGGTGGCCTGATCCCTGGGCGCTCCCGATCAATGCCTACTACGCCACATTGCAAGTGCTGTGTGCGCCGGCACTGTTCCTCTTCGGCATCTATTTTCCCGAGCGTTGGCGCGTCGATCGTCGCTACCCCTGGGCCAAGTGGCTCATCCTCGCTCCACTCTGCGTAGGTTTGGCGCTCTACGGAACCACGTTGTACATCGAAAACTTCGCCGCACCCCAGTATGGCGCCGTCAGTGCACGCCTGTCGCCCTGGGTCGATCGCATTCTCAACCCGTTCGCCCTCATATGCGTGCTCGTCTATGTCGCAGCTCTCATTGACAAGCTGCGCTCCGCCACCACCGCAGACGCCCGCCGCCGCATGCAGGTGCTCACAGCCGGCTCCATCATTGGTCTCGGCTCGCTGCTGCTTGCCTTTGTTCTGTTGCCGCACTTCGGTGTTTTGCCCAACAAGCACCCCTGGCTGGCATTGCCGGCCTTCCTGCTCTTCTTCGCCGCGCCTTTCTCCTTCGCCTACGTCGTCGTTGTGCAGCGCGCGCTGGATGTCCGCCTCCTCCTTCGCATGGGCACGAAGTATGCCCTCGCCCGCTATACGCTGCTGGTTGCGGAGTTCGCCGTCGTCGCCTTCGTCATCTTCCGCTTCGTCTTCCCCCTGGTCCGGCACAGGGAAAACCTCCCCGTGGCCATTCCAGTCCTCGTGCTGCTCGCCGCTGGCCTCATCAAGCTCTTCGCCTCGCACGATTCCATCAGCAGCCGCCTGCAACGCTGGCTCGACCGCAAGTTCTTCCGCGAAGCCTACGACGCTGAGCTCGTGCTCAGCGAGCTTTCCGACCAGGCCCGCCGCTTCACCGAGGCCAAGCCGCTCGTCGACACCGTCAGCCGCCGCATCTCGGAGGTGCTGCACGTCTCGTCGATCGCCGTCTATCTGCGCCATGGCCGCAGTTTTGGCATCGAGCACTGCATCGGCGCCAGCGACGACGTGCCCAAACGCTTCGAAGAAAGCTCCTCCACCGTCCGCAACCTTGCCCGCTCCAACCAGCCGGCTACCCTCTACCGCGAGAACCCCGACGGCTGGTTCCTCCTCGCCGACGACCGCGAGCGCGAGGCGCTCGACACGCTCGGCGCGGAACTCCTGCTCCCGCTCGCCGGCCGCGATAAGCTGCTCGGCTTCATCAGCCTCGGTCCCAAGCGCTCCGAGGAGCCCTATACCCCCTCCGACCTGCGCCTGCTGCAATCGGTCAGCACCCAGGCCGGGCTCGCGCTCGAGATCAGCGCCCTGGTCCACTCGCTTGCCAGCGAGGCTGCGCGCCGCGAACGCATCGATCGCGAAATCGAGATCGCTCGCGAGGTGCAGGAGCGCCTCTTCCCGCAAGAACTTCCCACCTTGCCCGGCCACTCGATCCACGGCGCCTGCCGTCCCGCACAAGGCGTGGGCGGGGACTACTACGACGTTCTTACGCTGGATGACGGCACGCTCGGCCTCGCCATTGGCGACGTCTCCGGTAAAGGCATCTCTGCCGCGCTGCTCATGGCCAGCCTGCGCGCATCCCTTCGCGGCATGACCATGGACGGACCCGCCGACCTGGCCGTGCTCATGTCACGCGTCAACCGCCTGGTCTACGAGTCCTCCGCCACCAATCGCTACGCTACATTCTTCTTCAGTATTTACGAGCCGGCGCAGCGCCTGCTCCGCTATGTCAACGCCGGCCACAATCCGCCGTACGTGATCCGCGCCAGCGAAATCCACGCCCTCGAGGGCGGCGGCCCCGTCATCGGACTACTGCCCGACGCCCTCTATGAGGAATGCCGCCTGCTCCTCCAGCCCGGGGACCTGCTACTCGCCTACACGGACGGCATCAGCGAAGCGCTCAACCTGCAGGACCAGGAATGGGGCGAGGAGCGCATGGTCGCCGCCGCCCGAACCAAACTCCCGGAGAACGCCAGCACCATCCTCCGCCACATCGTGACCGAAGCCGACCGCTTCGCCGCCACCGCCCCCCAGCACGACGACATGACGCTGCTCCTGATGAAGCTGGAACACGCGCCGCATCTGGCCTCCGCCTGATGGACCGGCCCCACTACAACGGTGCCTCATCTCCCTGTGTCGGACTTGGATCATCAGCAGTGCTGGCTAGGGCAGCATCGCTTCCTTCTGCGGAGTAGTTTCCAGCACCGAGCCAAGCCTCTGCGCTCCATCGCCCCAGCGTCCGCGCAGCCGGCGGTTCATCGGCTCGGAATAGAAACGCGCCACCACTTCGCCCACCAATACCGCGGCCGCAAGCACCGCCAGAAAGAGCACCGGCACTCCGGCCATCGGCTTGCCGACGCTTACAAAGAGCGCAGCACCGCTGACCACCAGGAACATATGCGTGAGATAGATCTCATAACTCCGCTGTCCCGCGAGCAGCAGTGGCGCAAGAAC
>DASXGY010000448.1:0-6195 GCA_036488835.1 Acidobacteriaceae bacterium | reverse complement strand
CATCAACCCGAGATAGATATCTCCAAAGCTCTCCAGAAACTCCTCGCGCTGCGAAAACACCGCACGCCCTTCGAAGTCCTGCGGCAGCGCGCCAAAGAACATCCGCGCCCGCTCGCGCACCGTCTGCCCTGCGCTCAGCACGCTGGTCGCAATCGTGATCTTCGTCCGCAGCATCGTCTCCAGATCGCGCGCCAGCTCCTCGAACCGGATGTTGCTCAGGCTCACGCCGAAATAATTAGACGCGACGTCCTCCAGCTCATGCGCCTCGTCGAAGATCACCACCGCCGCCTCCGGCAGAATCCCCGCATCGGGCGCCGTCCGCGCCTGCAGCTTGATCCCCAGATCGGCGAAAAACAGGTGATGGTTCACGATCACGATGTCGCTCTCCAGAGCCTTGCGCCGCATCTCCGTAATGAAGCAGCGCTCCCAGTCCGGGCAGCTCTGTCCCAGGCACGCCTCCGTGCGCGCATCCAGCTTGTGCCACAGCGGGCTCGACTCCGGCAGCCCCACAATCTCCACCCGGTCGCCCGTCTCCGTCGTCTTTTCCCACTCTGCGATCTTGTGAAACTGGTCGATCTCTTCCAATCCGTTCAGGATTGGCTGATCGCGCAGCGCATACAGCTTGTGCCGGCAAAGATAATTCGCGCGCCCTTTCATGTAGCACACGCGCAAGGGGCCGAGCAGCGACTCCAGAAACGGGATGTCCTTGAAGAACAACTGCTCCTGCAGATTCTTGGTGCCCGTCGAGATGATCACCCGCTGCCCCGTACGCAGCGCCGGCAGCAGATACGCCAGCGTCTTTCCCGTGCCTGTCCCCGCCTCGACGATCAGGTGATGATGCCCGGTTAGCGCGCGCTCCACCGCCTGCGCCATCTCCAGTTGCCCGCGGCGAAACTCATAGGGCAGGCTGGAACGCGCGAGCACCCCGCCAGGCGCGAAGAAGTCATACACCTTGGGCAGCGCGGGCGTGAGTGGAGTAGTGGTAGACACTGCGGAATGGGCGCCTGGGGTGGTCAGGATTCGCTCTCCCTATAATAGACAGTGCGCAGCGCGGCTACGGCCGGCCCACGCGCGTCAGGAAAGAAGCCGCCGCCTTGCCATCGAAAAAGTCCCAGAAGCAGCAAGCCACCCGCGAACGCTCGGCCCGCAACAAGGGACGCCGCGAGGCCAATGAAGCGCGCCTGAAGACGAAGCGCCAGCGCGCCTCGGAGCTCGGCTCACGCTCCCGCAAGGCAGTCGCGCAGGAAGCCAGGCCCAGCCGCGCGAAAAGCGCGGCCCTCACACCCAATCAGCGGCAGAAGGCGCGCGCCGCCGCCCGCCGCATCGAGCCCTCCGCCGCCGACCTCGATGCCGCCGGCAATCGCGAACAGAGCAGTCTCGAGCAGAGAATCGACCAGCACCTCGAGTCCAGTCCCGCGCGCGCCATCTTCGCCAATCAATCCCGCGTCGCCATCAACGACCAGCCCGTCTTCGCCATCTGCGGGCGGCCGAACGTCGGCAAGTCCACCCTCTTCAATCGCCTCACCGGCAGCCGGCGCTCCATCGTCGGCGACGAACCCGGCATCACCCGCGATCGCATCTATGGCGAAGTGGAATGGGCCGGCCGCACCGCACGCCTCATTGACACCGGCGGCATCGTCCCCGACGACCCTAATCTCATTCCCTCCGAAATCTTTCGTCAGGCCCGCACCGCATTCGACGAGGCGCAAGCCATCGTCATGGTCATCGATGGCCGCACCGAGCTCGCCTCGCCGGATATCGAGCTCGCCCGCCTGCTCATCCGCTCCGGCAAACCCGTCTTCCTCGCGGTCAACAAGATCGACACCGATCAGCTTCTTCCGCAGGCAGAGAACTTCCGCCGCCTTGGCGTGCAGGCGCTCTTTCCCATCTCCGCCGAACACGGCTCGGGCATTGGCGATCTGCTCGACGCCATATTCGACACGCTGAAATTTCCCGAAGCCGAAGAAGAAGAAGCCCTGGCAGAAGATAGCGAGCCGGCCGAGCCACTCCACCGCACCCACGGTGAATACGCCCAGCGCGAGACCTCCATCGCCATCATCGGCCGCCCCAACGTCGGCAAGTCAACGCTGCTCAACGCGCTCACCAACTCCTCACGCGCCATCGTCTCACCGGTCGCCGGCACCACCCGCGATGCCGTTGACGAAGTCGTCGAGCACAACGGTGCACAGTACCGCTTCGTCGACACCGCAGGCATTCGCCGCAAAGGCAAGACCCACATGATGGCCGAAAAGCTCTCCGTCATCATGGCACGCCGCCATCTCGAAGCCGCCGACGTCGCGCTGCTCATCATCGACGCGACCGAAGGCGTGACCTCCACGGATGCCACCATCGGCGGCTACGCGCACGAAAGCGGCCGCTCCGTCATCATCGTGGTAAACAAATGGGATCTCGTCACCACAGCGCGCACAGATGACAAGCCGCCCGCGGATCGCAACATCTTCGAAGAGCAGGTCCGCCGCGTCCTCAAATACCTTGACTACGCGCCCATCGTCTTTCTCTCCGCCGTGCAGCGCACCAATCTCCACCGTCTCTATGAGGCCATCACGCTGGTCGCCACCGAGCGCCGCAAGCGCGTCTCCACCGGCCAGATGAATCGCTTCCTCGAGCGCGTCGACTTCCAGCGCGCCACCGTTCCAGCCGCGAAAAAAATCCGTATCTACTACATGACGCAGGCTGCCGTCGCGCCCCCCACCTTCGTCCTCTTCACCGATCGCCAGGTGAAGTTGCATTTCTCCTACGAACGCTTCCTCGAAAACCAGATCCGCGACGCCTTCGGCTTCGCCGGCTCGCCCATCTGGTTCAAGGTCCGCGCCCGCAACGCCCCAAAGACCGACCGCCGCTGATCCCAAAGCAACAGGGCAGCCAGTTGGTTTGCTGGCTGCCCTGGCTTCTGGTGCGTCCTGGCGTTTACGGCGGCAGCAGCCCGAACACATCCACACCGCTCTGCGTGCCGATGTACACATGTCCGTTTGCGACTACCGGAACGCTGTACTTGCTGGTTGCGTCCACCGTATCGCGAGACGCCTGAATCGTGCTGTCGTACAGCTCTGTCGTCAGATCGGTTGCGTCGTAGGCATACAGCACCGGTCCGCCGCTCGCCGTAGTATCCAGCGCCCACGCAACCGGCGTGCTCGTCCCGTTCGCGCTGATGACTGGCGTTGCACCCGCAGGGCCAAGCGTGTTCGCAGACTCGCTGTCCGGCGTACCTTGGCTCAGCGCATTGATCGCCTTCACTGAGTCTCCGATACCGCCGTAGTAGAGAGTCTGGTTGAAGTATGCCGGCGAAGAGCTCGCGCCATTCGCCAGCGCATTCGTCATCGTGTTGATGTTGTTATCGTTCTGGCCGTCGTACTCGCCCAGGAAGGCGCCCGTGCGGCCCATCTCATAGATGTTGCCGTCTTTGCCTGCACCGGCAGCCAGCGACAGGACGTTACCGCCGCCGATCGGAATATCCGGCATCAGCAGCACACCGCCGGATCCCTGATCCTGATAGTTCGTCGCAGATGCCTGTACACCATTCAATGGTTCGAAGTAGTCAAACAGGCTCATCACTCCGTTCGTAGGCTGGATCTTCACGTAGCCGTTGCCGTAGTCACCATTTGCTGGATAGTTGTTCGAATTGCTTCCAGCCACCAGCGTGGTGTCGAATGTCCCCTCCGAGGTGATCAGGAAGACATTGCCATCCGCGTCCGCAGCCGGTCCCGCGCCGCTCATCCAGATGCCGCCGCCGTTCCCGTTAGGCGTCAGGTCCAGCACCGACTGCTGCGCGAGTGTCGCCTCGCTGTAAGCCATCACCCAGCTCTGGTAATCGAACGAGGTCTGGTGGCATGGCGCGGCCCAGGAGAGATACACCGTGCCGTTACTCAGCAGCAGCGCCGCCCGCTCCACCATGATGCTCGGGTCGAAGGTGTTCGTACCGCTGCTCGACGGGTATGTAGCCGTAATCTCCACTGGACTGCCGCTCAACTCCGCGCCGGTGGTCAGGTCCAGCGCGTGCAGCCGCTGATGGTACGTGCCGCTTCCGTCCTTGGTCTTGGCAACGAAGTAGATCACTCCATCCGGTGCGAAGTAGCGGTCGATCACCGGCGTCGACGTGATGCCCACCGTCGACGGCAGTTCGGTGCAGCCCTGGTTGTCGCTTGCCGTCTCACCTGCACCTATCGCCGACTTCTGCCACAGCAGCGACCCGCTGTCCGCATCCCAGGCATACACCGTGTCGTTCTCCGTCGCCGTGTACAGGACGTTGTGCGCCTGTGCACCGATGGTCAGCCCGGAGAGGAACAGCGGCTGCGCATCCACCGCTGCATCGGTCGCGAAGGTGGTCTTCTTGCCGAACTTGCTTGCGGTCACGTTCGTCGGCGTCAGGCTGGTCTCGGAGGAGTACAGCCCGGTGCGCCCGGTGTTGTAGTGCCAGGTCGGCGCATCCAGTAAGGCGGTTGGCGACGCCGCAACGGTCAGGCTCAGGTCCGCGCTCCCGTTCACCGAGTTCACCTGGCCCTCGAACGTCACGTTCGATGTCGCCGGCGTCGCATTCTGACCTGCGATCAGAATGAAGGTCTGAGGAACCCCAGGGGTCACCACTGCCGAGACCGGGCTCACCATCACGCCCGCCGGAAGGTTCTGCGGCGTCACGGTGATCTGGTCCGTATATTCAGGCGGCGTCGAGGCAGTCACCGAAACCACGGCAATCGACCCCACCGTCACCGTCAAGCTGGCTGGCTGGAAGGTGATCGTGATCGCATCCGGCGGTGGCGGCGTGCTCACCGTCAGCTTCAGCGTCGTCGTGCGAGTCAATCCACCCGACGTGCCGGTAATGGTCACGGTCGTGGTGCCAAGCGGCGCATCCGCCGCGGCCACAAAGACAATCGGCACCATCTGGCCAGGCGTCAGGCTCGCGCCGTCCGGCGGTATCATCGTCACGCCCGTTGGCAGCCCGCTCACCGTGAACGTCACGGCGCTGGCAAATCCGCCCGTGGCCGTCACTCCGACCTGCAACGGATCGCTCTGCGAGCCCTGCGGCAATGTCAGTGTGTTCGGCGTCACCGTCATGGCGAAGTTCGGCCCGGGCGCGACCACGCTGAGCTGAATCGTCGCCGTGTGCGAAAGCGTTCCCGAGGTGCCGACGAAACTCACCGTCACCGGCCCCGTTACGGGAGCGTTGCTCGCCGCCGTCAGCGTTACCACGAATGGAGTATTCGGGGTAACCGAGATCGTTGTCGGAGACGCGGTCACGCCGGTCGGCAAGCCGTTCACAGCCACCGCAATCGTCCCGCTGAAACCGTCAATCGCCGTGCTGCTCAGCGTTACCTGGCCGTTCGTGCCCTGCGTCAGGTTCAGGGGGCTGGGGGCGGCCGCAAGAGTGAAGTCCGCGGTAGTAACGGGCGTCGCCGCTACCACGCTGAGCTGAATCGTCGCTGTGTGCGAAAGCGTTCCCGAGGTGCCGACAAAATTCACTGCCACCGGCCCTGTTACGGGAGCGTTGCTCGCCGCCGTCAGCGTCACCACGAATGGAGTATTCGGGGTCACCGAGATCGTCGTCGGAGACGCGGTCACGCCGGTCGGCAAGCCGCTCACCGCCACTGCAACCGTCCCGGTGAAACCACCAGTCGCCGTGCCGCTCAGCGTTACCTGCCCGCTCGTACCCTGCGTCAAGGCCAGGGTGCTGGGGGTGGCCGCAAGAGTGAAGTCCCCTGTAGAGATGGGAGTCGTCGCTACCACCGTCAGCGCAACCGGAGTGCTCGTGCTCAGTATTCCCGACGAGCCATACACCTTCACCGTGGTCGTGCCCAGCGCTGCATCCGCTGCCGCGGTCAACGTGAAGGTGGTGCTCGAACCCACGGTCAGCGTGGCCGTCGCAGGCGACACCGTCACACCGGTGGGGAGCCCGCTCACAGAAACCTGCACCGATCCCGCGAAGCTATCCGCGCTGGTCGGGGTCACCGTAATAGTGCTGGTCTGCCCTTGAGTGATCGTGACCGCCGCATTCGCACCGAGCGTAAAGGTGCCGGTGGTGGTGCCGGTGCTACCACTCGTTGTAGAGCCGCAGCCGGCAATAAGCGCAACCAGACACAAACCTAAGACGCAGAGCAGGGGGAGTTTCGCGTGACGCATGTAGCTCCTGGTGCGGGACACTCATTTGTACTGGCGGCCCGTGGATCGGCTTTCCTGTACGGC
>DASXGY010000425.1:0-4498 GCA_036488835.1 Acidobacteriaceae bacterium | reverse complement strand
CCGCACCCGCATACGCATCGCCCGGCTTCAGTTGCCGCGCCACCGGCGGCAGGCCGCCGCCTGGATCCTGCTTCGCAAGCTCCACCCAATGCCGGTACGCGGCCAGCGTGCGCCTGTATTCGTTGCTCTGCGGCGGCACCGTCTCGAGCACCGCGCCTACGTTGTTCGACGCGATGATCCTTTGGGTCAGCAACTTCGCCAGGTCGTAGCGCTTCTGGTTGATATCGACGCCGAAGTTAAACCGCTTCGGATCCACACGCCCGTTGTGCTCATCGTTCAGATAGCGCATCGCGGACACAGTCATCGCCATATCGAACGCCGCACGGTCATGAGCCGTGCGAATCGTCGCCGCACGCGCCGCCCAGCGGGAACCGTTCTGCGCTGCGCCCGACGCCGTACTGTCGGGGGCTGCACCGGATGGCGCGCTGTCATAGTCCTCGGGATCGAGCCCGTCCGCCGAGCACGCGGCAAACGCCGCAATCATCTGCCGCGCCTGTTCGGTCGGCTGCTTACCCTTCAGCCACACCGGCTCAAAACCGTGCGCGGCGTAGAAGTCCTCCACTGGCTTCTTCAGATCGGAAAAGTTTGGCCAGCGCATGGTGTCCAACCGCGCCTGATCGGCCATCGCGCGCAGCGCCGCGCTCTCCGGCGACGGCGGCTTGGGCTGCGTCTGCTTCTGCTGTTTGTGGCAGCCACCCACAGCCAGCAACGCAGCCGCGCTCGCAATCCATACCCACTTCCAACCGCGATGGTTCATCAACCGGCCGTGCAGCCCTCCCCTGGGCTCGCGCGAATTCCAGAACTACAAAGGATCCGCACAACTCAAGTTTATCCGCTCTCTTCTCCTCCTTTTCGCCAAATTGCAACCGCGCGTATCACCTTCGTACTCCCCTGCACCCCGTGGGCCTACGCACTCATCGAAGTGAAACAAGGAGAGTTCCATGCCCAAGGTTGTGCGCTTCCATCAGCTCGGTGGTCCCGAGGTTCTCAAGTTTGAAGATCAGGCCTCGCGGGAGCCCAAGGCCGGCGAAGTCCGCATCCGCGTCCAGGCTATCGGTCTCAACCGTGCCGAGGCCCTCTATTCTCGCGGCCAATATCTCGAGCAGCCGCGTCTGCCGTCCGGCCTGGGCTATGAGGCCGCCGGCATCATTGAAGCCGTCGGCCCCGACGTCGACCGGACTTGGATCGGCCACAAAATCGCTACCGTCCCCGGCTTTTCCCTCAATGACTATCCGGTGCTCGGCGAGGAGGCGGTCGTGCCCGTGGCCAACGTCGCGCCCTATCCGGAGAAGCTCACGCCAACAGAGGCGGCGGCGATGTGGATGCAGTACCTCACCGCGTGGGGTGGACTCGTCAACCTCGGGCGGATCGCCAAGGATGACTTCGTCGTCATCTCCGCCGCCTCCAGCTCCGTCGGCGTGGCCGCCATCCAGATCGCCAAAGAGGAAGGCGCCATCGCGATCGCCACCACGCGCACCTCAAAGAAGCGCGAAGAGCTGCACGAACTCGGCGCCGATCACGTCATCGCCACCACGGAGGAGGACCTGGTCACCCGCGTCGACAAGATCACCGGCGGGAAAGGCGCGCGCGTTGTTTTCGATCCCATCGCCGGCCCCTTTGTCGAGCAGCTCGCTGCCGCCGCGGCGGACCACGCCATTCTCATCGAGTATGGCTCGCTCTCGCTCAAGCCAACGCCCTTCCCGCTCGTCATTGCGATGCATAAGCAACTCACCATGCGCGCCTATACCATGCGCGAGCTGAACGCCAACCACGACCTCTCCCGCACCGCCCGCGAATATGTCTTCGACCGCGTCGCGGACGGCCGCTTCCAGATCAAAATTGCCAAAACTTTCCCATTCGCGGACACCGTAAAGGCATACCAATATCTCGAGTCCAACGAGCAGATCGGTAAGGTCGTCATCACGCTCTGAAAACCCCATGAATGCGGGCCGGGATCACTTCGGCTGCCTGCGCTGGGCTGATCGTGCCGAGCGCGCCCATTTCCCGGCTATCAGGTCGCGGTTGAAAAAACTCGAGCGTCTCGATGGCTAGCTGGTGTAAGGACATGGGGCAGACCCGGTACGACTCGCGGCAGACCTTTGCCCGGACGGCCAGTCCCCGGACGGACGGCTCCCCTGATACCCTCACGCCATGCGGATACCCTTCGCGCTCGGCGCCCTCATACTCCTACCTCTCTCGCAGACCGCCCAGGGCCAGCCCGCTACGCGGCTCACCACGGCCCAGGTCATCGCGCGCATCCAGGCTGCCATTCCGCAACAGCCGCCTACGGATACCGTGGACACCATCAAGGCCGGCGATCCCGCCACAATTGTCACCGACATTGTGACATGCTTCACCGATTCCATGGACGTCCTCCGCCAGGCCGTCGCCCTCCACGCCAACCTCGTCATCTCCCACGAGCCCACCTTCTACAACCACCGCGACGACAACACCCTCTTCATCAACGATCCGGTCTACAAAGAAAAGCTCGCTTACATGCAGGACCACCACCTCGTCGTCTGGCGCTTCCACGACCAGTGGCACCTCCGCCGCCCCGAGCCCATGACCGAAGCCTTCACTGCGGCAGTCGGCTGGCAAAAAGATCAGCAGCCAGACGATCCGCTCTTCTTTACACTCCCGCCTACAACCGTCAATCAACTCGCAGAGGATCTGCAGCAGAAGCTGCACGCGCGCATCGTGCGCGTCATCGGCGACCCCAATCTCCGCGTCACCGGTGTCGCCTATCGCCCCGGCGCATCTGGCGAAGCGGCCCAGATCAAGGCACTCGAGCGCGACGACGTGCAGGTGCTCGTCGCCGGCGAATCCTCCGAGTGGGAGGCCGTCATGTACACCCAGGATGCCCAGCAGCAGCACCGCCCCAAAGCCCTCATCCTCGTCGGCCACAGCACCTCGGAAACCGATGGCATGGAAACCGCCGCCACTTGGCTCCGTACGCTCTTCCCCGGCCTGCCCATCCAGTACGTAAACTCCGGCGAACCCTACTGGCTCCCCGGCCATCCGCCGCAACCGTAGCGTTAGGCGACCTAGAACAAACCATCAAGGTCGACGGCGACATTCCAAGCCTCGTCCTCGCCGTTCCAGGGCAGACAAAGCATCATGCCGCCTCGCAATAAAGCAAAACGGGACAAGCCAAGCGGCCTGTCCCGTCTCATCCCTTTCGCAGCGTGGAGCTTAGCCCTTGTTGTAGAAGAACCGCTCGTGAGCGATCTTGCCGTTCTTCCAGTGGCGCACGGCAACCTGGCTCATGGTCACGCGCTTGCCGCCCTTGAACGTGATGTCCATCTCCCATTCGGAGAAGGTTACGTCGCCGTTCACCGCGCTCGCCTTCACTGACGCGCCGTTGAACGCCTCCACAGACGACATGAACTCCTCTTCCGCCTTGCGGTTTGCTGCCTTGCCCACCCGCGGCTCTTCCGAGTTCTCCTGCATCACCACATCGTCGGCGTAGTACTTCTCAAACGCCTCCATGATCTTGCCGGACAGCACATCGTCATTTAACTGCTTGTCCAACTCCTGCACACTCGTGGCTGTTGCTGTTGCACTCATGCAATCACTCCTGGGGACCAGATGTTTGTCGACCGGCCCACAATGCGCTAGATGCAACCAGCGACCCACAGGTTCCGTGAATATCTCATAATCCTCATGGATGACTGACGTTGTCAGGCCGTCCACAATGCCAATTGTGAGCGACCATAGGGAGCCGAAACCAACAGAACGCGCCAACGGGGACTATCGCCCAGTCCCTAGTCCACCATCAACAGCGCAAAGCCGTCGTACTTTTTCCCGCTCACCGTCTGGATCGCCGTGGCGGTCACACGCGGCTCTGCAGCCACGGCTTCAAAAAAGCGTCGCGTCCCCTTTACCACCGCATCTTCGCTGGCCGCATCGAGGATTGAGCCCTCGCGCACCACATTGTCCGTCACAATCACCGTGCCAACGCGCGACAATCGTATCGCCCACTGCAGATACTCGGCGTTGTGCTCCTTATCCGCATCCAGAAAGATTAGATCGAACGGCCCCGCCCCCTCCGCCACCAGACGTGGCAGAGTATCCAGCGCTGGCCCTTCGCGCAACTCCACGCACACGCCGTCGGTGCCCGTCAGGCCTGCTCGCTCCAGGTTTTTGCGTGCCACCGTCGCATGCTTCGCCGCCGCTTCCAAGGTCACGAGCCTGCCATTGTCAGGTAGTGCGCGGGCCAGCCAGATTGTGCTGTAGCCACCCAGCGTGCCCACTTCCAGAATCCGCCGCGCCCCCACCATGCGCGCAAACATCTGCAGCATCTTGCCCTGCAGCGCCGTCACCTGGATCGGCGGCAGCTTCGCCGCTTCGCTGTCCCTCAGCGCCGCTTCCAGCACGTCGTCTTTCGCAATCAGATGGTCTGCCAGATAGGCATCCACCGCAGTCCACAATACGCCCTCGTCGTCCGTATCGGCCATGCCGCCAGCATAGTGCGCTTTGCGCGAAGCAGCCAAATGGT
>DASXGY010000320.1:0-9949 GCA_036488835.1 Acidobacteriaceae bacterium | reverse complement strand
TTCTTGTGCAGGGTACCCTTCTGCACGCTCTTGTCCAGCGCGGAGACGGTGGCGCGGTACTGCTCGGTCACGGACTTGGCGTCGCCCTTCTGCAGGGCCTCACGCAGGGCGCGCAGGCTGCCGCGAACGCGGCTCTTATTGGAGCGGTTGACTTCGGTCTTGCGCTCTGTCTGACGGGCGCGCTTCAGCGATGAAACATGGTTTGCCATGAGCTTCCTTACAAAAATGTCTAGTGGTGTGTGGAGCGATGCAGACGGTGGCACTCACGCCGCATCCTCTGCAAAATACAAGTCTACCGTGCGGCGGACAGGGGGTCAATGGCGGTGGGTCTGCTTGGCCGCCGCTCCTGAACTGGGCCCGCGAATTGGGCCCGCGGCGAGCCCGCCTGCGTTCCGGCTGCGTCCCGGGATGCGGTTCAGGCATCGTAAATGGTTAGGTGAGGAAAGCGTAACGGATATTCACCAAATGGCCGTTGACGCACCGGGCGGGAGGCGCTAGTCTGTGCGCATCCGAGGGACGGTCCAACGCGGCAGGCACGCAGCGGGCAGCAAGCTGCCTGTGCCGGGTGTCCAGACGCGAAGATCGGCCGCCACCGCTTCCAATTCAACCCCACAGCCGCTGCTCCTGGACATTGCAATCCAGGAAGCCGCAGGAGGTCCTCTGTCCGCTTGATCAACAAAGCGCTGGAAATCACGCCCAACATTGAGCCCCTGTTCGGGACCCGCGACGAAAATCTGAGATTGCTCGAAGACAAGCTGCACACGCGTATCGATCTCCGTTCCGATGCCGTCCATGTCTCCGGATCGGAAGAGAACGTAACGCGCGTGGAGCGGATCTTCAACGACTACGAACAACTGCGACGGGCCGGGGTCACGCTGCAGAATGGCGAGCTGAACGCCATGCTGAAGCTGGTTGCGGCGGATCCCAGCGTGACGCTGAAGGGGCTGGTGGACAGCGGCCGGCAGCGTACGGCGGGCGGCATCAAGCGTATGGTGCAGCCGCGCTCGGTAAACCAGAAGCGCTATGTCGAGGCCATGGAACAGGCGGACATGGTCTTCGGTATCGGCCCGGCGGGCACGGGCAAGACCTACCTCGCCGTGGCGATGGCTGCGTCCGCGCTGATGGCGAAGCGGGTGAACCGCATCATCCTGGTGCGGCCGGCAGTCGAGGCGGGCGAGCGGCTGGGTTTTCTTCCCGGCACACTGCAGGAGAAGATCGACCCGTATCTGCGGCCGCTCTACGACGCGCTCTACGATTTACTGGACCAGGAGCGGGTGGACAAGATGATCGAGCGCAACGTGATCGAGGTGGCGCCGCTTGCCTTTATGCGCGGCCGCACACTGAACGATGCCTTCATCATCATGGACGAGGCGCAGAATACGACCAGCGAGCAGATGAAGATGTTCCTGACCCGGCTGGGCAACAACGCCAAGGCCATCATCACCGGCGACGTGACGCAGATCGATCTGCCGAATCCGCGGCGCTCCGGATTGCTGGAAGCGATGGAGATACTGAAGGGCGTCGACGGCATCCGCTTCGTGCATTTCGAAGATGGGGACGTGGTGCGTCACCATCTGGTGCAGCGGATCATCCGTGCCTACGACAGCTTTGGGCGGCAGCAGGCGGAGCTGCCGCTGGGCATCCAGGAGGGTCAACGGGAGAAGCCGGCGCCGAAACCTCAGTAAAAGGCAGTCCCGGTACAATCGAGGCAAGGGACGAGGAGGGCCGCGGCCCTCCTCTTTTCATTTTTCACTTTCGGTTGTTGCTGGTGTGAGCTGGAAATAGAAGTGATCGAACGATGATCCTGTACGAAGCTGATGTGGAGCTGAAGCTGCCCCGTGCTGCGCGACCGCGCCGGCGCGAGCTTGCACGTTTCCTGCGCCAGGCTATTGAAGCGACCGGGCTGGCGGGCGAGGTGAGCGTGCTGCTTACCGAGGACGAGGCGATCCGTACGCTCAATCGGAGATACCGCGGCAAAGATAGAGCGACCGATGTGCTGTCCTTTCCGGCTGCAGATACAGCGGTGGGCATCGCCGGCGATCTGGTGATCTCGCTCGAGACGGCGCTCGGCCAGGCAGAGGAGCGCGGTCATTCGCTCGAAGCGGAGATCCGGGTGTTGCTTCTGCACGGCCTGCTGCATCTGGCCGGCTACGACCACGAGGTGGACGATGGCGCCATGCATCGCAAGGAAACACGGCTGCGCCGCCAGCTGGGGCTTGGAGCAGGACTGATTGAGCGAACCCATGCGAAGCCGGCGCGACGGCAGCACGCGCGGCGACGGGCGGTGCGCACATGATGTGGCTCTACGTGCCGCTCTTCATCGTCCTGCTGGTGATCCATACCCTGGCCTGCTACGTGGATCGGATCTACTCCGAGCTGGGCAAGTTCCTCTCCCGCGAGTTTGAGGACAACATGGAGGTATGGGAGCAGCAGATTGAGCCGACGCTCGGCTTCTCCCGCGACCGGCTTGCCCTCTGTGCAGCCGTTCTGGCGGAGCTTTCGCTTGCGGCCATCGTGCTTATCATCGGTGCGATCCTCTTTGGCCGCGAAGGCGAGGTTGGGCCGCCGACTGTACTCGGTGTGCTGCAGGCCGCGCTGGGCATCGTGCTGGTCGTCGTTATCTTCAGCCGCATGCTGCCCTATGCCTTCTTCACGCGTACGCGGGGCGTATGGGTGCTGAAGTGGCGCTGGCTGTTGCGGCTTTGCTTCTACGTGGTGCTGCCGGCGGAGTTGACGCTTGAGTTCCTGCTCTCCATCGTCTCGCTGGCGCAGTCGCCGCAAGGCGAGACCAAGGAGGCTGAGGGCGATGCGGTGGATGCATTGATTGAAGCAGGCGAAGAAGAGGGCATCCTGGAGGAGAGCGACCGCGACCTGGTGCGCTCCGCGGTCGAGTTCGGTGACAAGATTGTGCGCGAGGTGATGACGCCACGGCCGTCGGTCTTCGCCGTCGCTGCCGAAACGACTTTGGCCGACTTCCTCGCGATGCTGGAATCGCGGCCCTTCTCACGCGTGCCTGTCTTTGAGGGAACACTCGACACTGTGACCGGCATCGTCTTCTCACATGATCTGCTGCAAGTTGCAGACAGCGACGCCTTCACACGCACCGTTGCCAGTCTGCAGCGGCCCGCAGTCTTTGTGCCCGAGACCAAGCGCGTGAACGAGCTGCTGCGCGAGATGCAGCGCGAGAAGCAGCACATGCGGATCGTGATCGACGAGTACGGCGGCGTGGCCGGATTGGTGACCATCGAGGACCTGCTGGAAGAGATTGTGGGCGCCATCACCGATGAGCATGAAGACGACAGTGAGGCGAACGCGCCCAAACAGGAGAGCGAGGGCGTGTGGATCGTGCCCGGCAACCTGGAGGTGGGTGCGCTTGAGGCATTGACCGGCGATGAGGACTTAAGGGATGGCCACTACTCCGCAACAACGGTTGCCGGACTGGTGAGCGAAGTCGCGGGGCGTATTCCCATGCCCGGTGAGGTGGTGCTGGCAGGCAAGACGCGGCTGGAAGTATTAGCCTCGACCGATCGTCGGGTCGAGCGGCTTCGCGTGTCCGCTGTTGAAGCGCCTGCGGCGTAGGTATCGACCGCATTCAGGTTTTACACGAGAGGATATTGTCAGTGCGATCGGGATTTGTTTCCATCATCGGCCGGCCGAATGCAGGCAAGAGCACGCTGCTGAATGCACTCACCGGCGAGAAGGTCGCCATCGTGACGGCGAAGCCGCAGACCACGCGCACGCGCATTCAGGGCGTCGTAGAGGTTCCCGCGGAGAAGGGAAAGCATCCGGCGGCGCAGATCGTCTTTGTAGACACGCCTGGCGTGCACAAGCCCAGCACGCAGTTAGACCGGCGCATGATGCAGGAGGTGCACGATGCGCTGGCGCAGCGCGACATCGTGCTGCTGATGTTGGACGCAACGCGCGAGCTGCGTCTTCCGGAAGAGCCGGGTGAAAAGATCAAGGGAAGCCGCTCATCCACCGAAGACGCCTTTGCACTGGAGCTGATCCGCAAGCTGGATTGCCCAGTCTTTCTCGTCATCAACAAAATCGACCTGGTCGAGCGCGAGAAGCTGCTGCCTTTGATCGCGAAGTTGAGTGCGCTGCACGATTTTGCCGCAGTCATCCCCATCTCGGCACGAAAACGCGACGGCCTCGATCGCCTGATTACGGACATTGTGAAGCGTCTTCCGGAGGGCCGGCGCTACTATCCATCGAAACAGTACACCGATCAGCCAGAGCGGTTCCTGGTGGCGGAGTTGATCCGCGAGCGCATCCTGATGGAGACCGGCGAAGAGGTGCCGTACGCTGCTGCGGTGGTCATTGAGCGCTATGAAGAGCCGCCGCCGGACGCGAAGCCGCGCAAGGACGGCAAGTTGCCGGTGACCAGCATCGCGGCGGCCATCTATTGCGAACGTACTGGCCAGAAGGCGATCCTGATCGGCAAGGGAGGCACCAAACTGAAGGCCATCGGCGCTTCGGCGCGCAAGGAGATCGAGTCTCTGTTGGGCACGCGCGTCTTTCTTGAACTGCACGTCATCGTCGAGGAGAACTGGCGGGAATCGCGGGGGTTTGTCGAATCGCTGGACTGGCGGCGGCAGCTCACGGACCTCGCCAACAAGCAGGAAGAGAAATAGCCTTATCGGCTGACTGCGATGAAGATCCCATGCGCGCTGGGCCGTGCGATGCGCACATCGTCTCCGCAGCCGGTGCATTCGACGTGGATCTGAGTTCGACCGGCCCATGCAATCTTCAGCGGATGTGTGTGGCGCACCAGCACGACGATCTCGCCCAGGCTTACGCGGCTGTCCGCACGCTGCAGATAGACATTGGTCGTCGGTGTCGCCAGAGTGCAGTTGCGTACCGTGGTGCGTGTCGTCCACGCGTGGTCCGGTGATGTTGTTTCATCCACGATCTGTTCGTGACAGACCGTGCACGCTGTCAGGACCGGAAGCAGTGCCGCGCACAGCGCAACAACCAGCGCGTGACAGGCGCGGAGCCTCGGCGCCATCTACTCGCGGGCGCTGATGCCGAGCGCCTTCATCTTGCGATAGAGATGCGTGCGATCGAGCCCGAGCGCCTCTGCGGCACGGCTGATGTTGCCGTGGCACTCGTCCACTTTCTTCAGGATGAAGTCGCGCTCGTAGGCATTGCGCGCCTCCTGCAGCGAATTGAAATCCGCAGCAAGCCTGCCTGGATCGCGATGCACCAGCATGGGCAGGTGTTTGCGCTCGATGCGGGTGACCTGGGGATTCAAGATGACCAGCCGCTCGACCAGATTGCGCAACTCGCGCACATTGCCCGGCCAGTGGTACTGCTTTAGCAGTCCGAGGGCTTCCTCACTGATATCGATGCGGGGACGTCCGTACTCGCGGCCGAACTCGCCCAGAAACTCGCGCACCAGGATCGGGATATCTTCGCGGCGGTCGCGCAAGGGCGGCACGTAGAAGGGAATCACGTTCAGCCGGTAAAAGAGGTCTTCGCGAAAGTTGCCGCGTGCGATTTCGTCTTCCAGGTTCTTGTTGGTCGCGGCGATGATCCGCACATCGACGCTGACCGGCTGCGATGTCCCTACGGGCGTAAAACGCTGTTCATCCATCGCGCGCAGTACCTTAGCCTGGGTCTTCAGACTCATGTCGCCGATTTCATCCAGAAACAGCGTGCCGTTGTTGGCGCGCTCCAGGGTGCCTCGCTTCTCCGGCGGGCCCCCGGGCACAGCGCCGTGACGATAGCCGAAGAGCTGTATCTCAATCGAGTCTTCAGGAATGGCGGCGCAGTTCAGCTCGATGAAGACGCCTTCGCGGCGCAGACTCTCGGCATAGATTTCGCGAGCGATGATCTCCTTGCCCGAGCCGGACTCGCCGAAGATCAGCACGCGGCCATTGGTTGGCGCCATCAGCTTAATCTGTTGCCGCAGCGCCTTGATGGGCACGCTCTCTCCCGAGATATGTGCGCGCGGCGAAAGCTGACGCTTCCATTCTTCGTTCTCCGCGCGCAGGCGACGCGCTTCGACTGCGTTCTTCAGCAGGATGAGCGTGCGCTCGAGCGAGAGCGGCTTTTCCAGAAAATCGAACGCGCCAAGTTTGGTGGCGCGGACCGCGCTTTCGATGGTGCCGTGACCGGAGATGATGATGACCTCCGGCCGGACCTCGCTTTCGAGCTGGCGGATATCCTGCAGCACATCCATGCCATCGCGATCG
This sequence comes from Acidobacteriaceae bacterium, assembly GCA_036488835.1. Taxonomy (GTDB): domain Bacteria; phylum Acidobacteriota; class Terriglobia; order Terriglobales; family Acidobacteriaceae; genus KBS-83. The sequence goes on along the minus strand of DASXGY010000320.1, from coordinate 3,752 downwards.
GGGAGCCAGATGTCCAGCAACACGGCATCGTAGGTGGCGTCGCGCAGCAGCACCATGGCCTCGACCCCGGTTGCCGTCGTGGTCACGGTGTAGCCGTCTTCGGCGAGGATCTCGCCCAGCGAGTCGCGTATATCGGCTTCGTCGTCGACGATGAGAACGTGACTCACGAAGGCAGCTCCACAGATGCCGGAGTTGCATTCTCAGGTGTGGCCAGATCGGCGAAGGGCAATTCGATGATGAAGCGCGCGCCGGCTGGTTTGTTTTCCTCCACGCGAATAGTCCCCTGGTGCTCCTGCACAATTTTCGCGGCTATAGCCAGGCCGAGGCCGGTGCCGCGCTGCTTGGTGGAGAAGTATGGCAGAAACAGACGCTCGCGCATATCGCTGGTCACGCCAGGACCGGTATCGGCAACGATGATCTCAGCCATGGTGCGCCCCGGGTTCTCTCCCGTGACCACCGTAAGCTGCCGGTGCAGGGTGCCTTGCATCGCCTCGGCCGCGTTATCGATGAGGTTGGCAAGGGCACGGCGCAGCGCGTCCTTGTCCGCCATCACCAGCGGCAGATCTGCTGCGTAGCGTCGTTCGATGCGGATGTCGTCCATGCGGCCGGCAAAGATGAGCAGCGCGGCATCGGCGACAGAGTTCACGTCGACGGGGCGCGGCGCCGAGACCGGGAACTGTGCCAGGGCGCCGAATTGATCGACCAGCGTGCGCACGGTTTCGACCGAGCTGAGGATGACGTCGCTGCAGTGGCGGATGACGGTGGGGCTTTCCGGCGTAGGCCGCTCAACGTGACGGCGGATCCGCTCTGCCGAGAGCGAGATGGGCGTCAACGGATTCTTGATCTCGTGCGCCACACGCTGCGCTACCTCCTTCCAAGCGGCCTGGCGCTGTGCCCGCAGCACTTCTGTCACATCTTCCAGTACCAGAACGTAGCCGCGCTGCTGGGGTTGATCGAGCACCGCGAGGGTGACGGAGAGCCGTCGCGATCCGCTCGATGTCGCAAAGTCGATCTCCGAGCCGGCAATGCGCATGCGTTGGCTGCGCCGCAGCAGACGCCGCACCTCTTCACTGATGGCAGGCGGAAAGGCCACGTCGAGCGGCAGATCGGCCAGCGCGTGTTCAATATCGGTAACGCCGGTTTCGAGATCCAGCAGGTCGAGCATGGCGCGGTTCGAGAGCACCACAGACAACCGGCCATCGAGCGTGGCGACGCCGCTGGGGATGGTGTCGAGGATGAGCTCGAGTTCGCGGCGACGATCGGCCAGGGTGCGATTCACATCGGAGAGCTGAGCGGTAGAGCTTTCGGCGAGGGCGCGGCTCTGCTCCAGATCCGAGGCCATTGCGTTGAACGAGTGAATGACTTCGCCGAGCTCCTCAGTTGCGCCTACCGTGACGCGGTGGCTGTAGTGGCCGGCGCTGATCTGCTCCATGGCGTCGGCCAGCGTCTCGGCGGGACGCGTTACCTGCTTCGCCAGATAGAGCGCCAGCCAACTGCTGGCAAACAGCGTGAGTATGGTGAGCAGGAGCATGAGCAGGAAGTACGTGCCGCGGATACGATTGCGTCCGCGGAAGAGCTGCCAGTAGCTCTCTGCTCCGGATCGAATAGTGCCAACGGTGCGCGCCAGGCCGGCCGGCATAGGAAGGGCGACGACGACAAGGCTGGAGGACGGCGTGGCCGCGGCGCCCAGGATGTAGTCGACCCCATCCAGATTCAGGATCGGCTGGTCCGTGCGATGCGCAGCAGCCATCACAAAGGCCGGCAGCGTTTCGCCCGCAAGCGGCCGCGTGGCATCAGCATCGTCCATCCAGGGACGGATCTCGGGATGCTCCGCGGCACCGTGATGCGGCAGGGCGTACTCCACCACCGGCTCGTCGTCGTTGTAGATGATGACGAAGCCGCCGGAGAGCGTGATGCGATGGCTGCGGACCACTCCCAGCGCGGAGAGAATATCCTTCTGATCCAGGCTCCGTTGCAGCGTTACGGAGCTGGCCAGGGATTCCGCTTCCGCGCGAGCGTTCTCCGCTGCATACTGCGAGAGCTCCAAGGCAACACGCGTGGAGTCCTCGCGTAGTTGCGCAACCGGCTGCGAGAACCAGCGGTCGACGGAGCGGTTCATCAGCAGATAGCTGAAGAGGAACATGAACAGGGTGGGTGCAAAGCTCAGGACGAGCGCGCCGGAGAGCAGGCGTGTGCGGATGCGCGAGCCGAGCAGCCGATTCTTGCCGTCGGCATAGAGTTTCAGCACATTGCGGCAGAGCAGAACCAGCAGCACTACCAGCAGCAGGAAGACCAGGATCGACAGCGCGGTAAAGAGAAAGATGCCGTTGCTGTCCCGCGGATTCAGGAAACGCAGATTGAAGGCGTTGAGCGCGATCAGCAGGATCGCGGCCAGGCCTAGACTTCCGGCGAGCAGGGCAACGGTTAGGCGGCGGCTGCGAAACACAGGACTCCTCTCCCAGGGCGCCTGATCTGTGCGCGAACCCTGCGATTATAGGCGCTTCCGCGAGTACATCGCCGCGCGGGGAAATGGCCAGGGCGGCGAGATTCATCTATCGCTGGCTGCATTTCGTCCGCAGGTGTGGCATCCTAGTGGACGCTATGATGCATGCCAAGCTGACACAAATCGCGCTCCCTTTTTCACTGGCAGGCCTTCTCCTGGTTGCCGGTTGCAACAAGAACCAGCCACCACAGAATGCCGAGCAGCCAGCGGCGAGCCAGCCGGCGTCCCCCGCAGCACCCGCGCCGGGCACAGCAGCATCCGCACCCGGGACACCGAACGCTACCCCGGCCGCGCCTGCAAACAATCCTCCACCCCCGCCTCCACCCCAGCCGGTCACTTATACCATTCCCGCCGGAACGCGCGTGACCGTGCGGTTAGCGCAGACAATCGCGTCGAATACTGCGCACGAGGGAGACTCCTTCGACGCGACCGTGACATCGCCGATCATCGTGAAAGGCAAGACGCTGGTGCCGACCGGTTCGACTGCCAGTGGAATAGTGACGGCGGCCAATTCGCGCGGCAAGTTCAAAGGCGCCGCTGTATTGTCCCTTCGTCTGGCGAGCCTGCGCGTCAATGGAACCCGCACCCAGATTGATTCCGACACCTGGAGCCGCACCATCAGTGGCAAGGGCAAGCGCACGGCCGGCTTTATCGGTGGCGGCGCCGGGGCGGGCGCATTGATTGGCGGACTTGCGGGCGGCGGCAAGGGCGCGCTTATCGGCGGACTGGTCGGTGGCGGCGGCGGCACAGCTGCGGGTGCGATGACCGGCAACAAGCAGATCATCGTCGGCTCGGAGTCGCCTCTCACCTTCCGTATCCAGAACCCTATTACGGTTACGGTGAACCAGTAACAACTGCGCTGGCAAATAAGAGGGCGTGGCCGCGGCCACGCCCTTCGTCATCTGCGGCAATCCGAACAGATCAGGCAAGCACATCGCGGATAGAGCGGTACTGTTTGCCCTGCGCCTGAGCGACCGCCTGGTAAGTCAGCGTGCCGGCGTACGTATTCACGCCTTCCGCCGTCCCGTTGTCAGAGAGGATGGCCTGCTTCGCCCCGAGCTGCGCAATCTTCATCACGTAAGGGAAGGTAGCGTTGGTGAGCGCGAGTGTCGAGGTATTCGGCACCGCTGCAGGCATGTTTGTGACGCAGTAGTGCACCACTCCGTTCACTTCATACGAGGGATTGCTGTGCGTGGTCGGCTTCGCGGTCTCGATGCAGCCGCCCTGGTCGATGGCGACGTCTACGATC
>DASXGY010000297.1:0-5385 GCA_036488835.1 Acidobacteriaceae bacterium | reverse complement strand
GCCGGCGGTGTGGTGGTTTGCGCTGAGACGAAAGGAAGGGCGGAAAGCAGCAGGCCCGCACAGAGAGCAGCAGGTTTCGCAATATCACTCATGAAGCAAAAGTCTAACGCGCCTTCGACGGCTCTGCAGCTACGTCGCGTTCGAAGAACGTAGTACGCTCATGGCTGTGCCGGCCGCGTCTTCATCCCGCAAGCCATTGCTTTCCATCGAGGAGTTGACCATCGCGTTTCGCGGAAAGCCCGTGGTGCGTGAGCTGAACCTTGCGATTCAACCGGGCGAAGTGCTGGGCCTGGTGGGCGAATCGGGTTCAGGGAAGTCGGTGACATCGCTCGCGATCCTTGGCCTGGTGGAGAGCGCGGCCGAGGTGCGGGGCAGCATCCGCTTCGACGGCGAAGAGCTGTTGACCTTGCGGCCGGAGGCGATGCGCCGCTATCGCGGCCGCCGCATCGCGATGATCTTTCAGGAGCCGATGACCGCGCTGAATCCGGTGATGCAGGTAGGCCGGCAGATCGCGGAAGCGATTGAGACCCACCAGCCCACGCTGACGCGGCGCGAGGTGCGTAAGGCGGTGATTGCCAATCTGCAAGCCGTGGCGCTGCCCGATCCGGAAAAACGATACACGGATTATCCGCACCAATTCTCCGGAGGCCAGCGGCAACGCATCCTAATAGCCATGGCGCTGGCGAACCGGCCACAGCTTTTGATTGCGGACGAGCCCACCACGGCGCTGGACGTGACCGTGCAGGCGCAGGTATTGAAGCTGCTGCGCGATTTGCAGCAGCAGTTCGGGCTGGCCATGCTGTTCATCTCGCACGATCTCGCGGTGGTTGCTGAAGTGGCGGATCGCGTGGCGGTGATGCGGCATGGATGGCTGCTGGAGCAGGGCAGCCGCGAGCAGATTTTTCACACTCCGCGACATCCTTACACACGCAGCCTGCTGGGCGCGGTCCCTACGCTTGAGACTGACCGTACGCTGCCACTTTCGACGCTGCCATCTGCCACGGATGTTCGTCCCGGTCCGCTGGTCGAGTACGACATTGGTCACCAGGCACGCGCGCTTTCCTAGCGGCTAGGGTGGTCATTCGTGACATCCTAGAACGTATTTTGTGATGGCAAGCTGCAACAGATCATTTGCTGCATTTGCATTTATAGAAGACACGCCCCCAGGCTTCGTTCATGCGCGCTCTCATCCTTTCGGACATTCACGCAAACATGCAGGCGCTGGCCGCCGTGCTGGCTGCTGCGCCGGAGCACGACATCGTCTGGAACCTGGGCGACGTTGTCGGCTATGGCGCCTCGCCGAACGAAACGATCGTGTGTTTGAAAGAGCTGAACAGCGTCTACGTGCGCGGCAACCATGACCGTGCATGCTGCGGGCTCGCATCGCTTGACGATTTCAATCCGGTTGCCCGTCAGGCTGCCGAGTGGACGCATGCGCAGCTATCGCAAAGCCGCCGCAAGTGGCTCTGTGACTTGCCGCAGGGGCCAGTCACTGTAGGCGAAGGGCTGGTGTGCGTGCACGGATCGGCGGCGGACGAAGATATCTACGTTCAGTCGCTGGGTGAGGCAATCGATGCTCTGCAAGCGGTGCCGAGCGCGTGGGTGGAATTCTATGGTCACACGCACGTGCAGGGCGGTTTTGTGCGTAGCGATGATGGCTGGTACGTCTTCAAGCCGGAGTACACGTCGAAGCACAACGAGGAGTATTTCGACCTGCCGGTGCGCCGCGGCGTGCGCTATCTGCTGAACCCCGGTTCCGTTGGCCAGCCCCGCGATGGCGACTGGCGCGCCGGTTTTGCGCTGTACGACGATGCGGCGTCGGTGGTGCGCTTCTACCGCGTCCCCTACGATCTGGACCGCGCGCAGAAGAAGATTCTCGCAGCAGGATTGCCGGAGAGGCTGGCGAGCCGGCTGGCCGAGGGGCTCTAGAGCCTTTTCACTTCGCGGACATCACCTGGGCGGCGAAGCGCTCCATCTCTTCGCGCTGCGGGCTTGACTGCAGCAGCAGCAGATCCACTCCGGCGTCGCGGAATGCGGCCACGCGCTCCTTCACCTGCTGCGGCGTGCCGACCAGCCCGCTGCGCAGACCGCGGTTTGAGACGGAATAATCCTCAAGCGAGATCTTCTGCTCCAGCTTCGATCCGGTTACCCACTGCTGATAATTCTGATAGCCGCGCGCAGACTGCTGCACGTCCGTGATGCGCGCCACTTCGCGCTGTGCCTCGGCTTCCGTATCGCGCACGATTGCGTAGCCGGCGACGCCGTAGATCATGGGCGGCAGGCCAAGGCGCTCGCGGCGCTCGCGCAGGTCGGCGATCTTGCGGCCGACAATCTCCGGCGGATCACCGTGCATCAGGTAGGCGTCGCATTTGGCGGCGATCAGGTTCTTCGCCGTCTCGCTTTCGCCACCGGCATAGAGCGTGGGGCGCGGCTGGCGTACCGGCTTGGGGGAGAGCACATTGTCCGCCACGGAATAGTAACGGCCACTGTAGCTGAAGCTCTGCTGCTGCCAGCAGCCGTCGATCACATCCAGCCATTCCGAGGTGCGCGCGTAGCGGTCGTCGTGCGTGTCGAAGTGCACACCGTACTTGGTCGCCTCATCCGCCCACCAGCTGGAGACGACATTCAGCGTGAGGCGGCCGTTGGCGATGCGGTCGATATTGGCGGCCTGCTTGGCCAGCAGCGCGGGATTGTGAAAGGTCGGGCGCACGGCCACCATCAGTTCCATCTTCGTTGTCACCGCGGCCAGCGCGGCTGCGGTCGACCACGCGTCGAGCGACGGTGCTTCCACGCCTTTGATGTCGTTGAGATTCAGCTCGGCGATGAGCGAGAGATCGTAGCCCAGCGCCTCGGCGCGGATGGTCAGATCGCGCACGTATTCCCAGGAGGCCACCATCTTCTCGTCTTCGACGTTGCGCAGCCAGCCGCCGAAGACGGGCATCCAGAAGCCATATTTCATGGTGCGATCAGCCATGCGTCAGCTCGGGAACGCGCGTGGCTTTGGCTGCCTCCGCCTCCAGCCAGTCGGCAAGTCTGGCGAAGGGATCGAAGCCGATCACGTTGACGCCGTCGGCAACGAAGTTCGAGAGCGCGTTGATGTCGTAGTAGAGGCGCTGGCCATCGCGATCGTCGGTGATGTATTCGACGCCGCCGATCTCGATGCCGGCATGCTGCATGATGCGCTCGACATCGGCGATGACCTCGCGCGGGGGCTGAAAGCCTTCCACGCGCAGTCCGCTCTTGGGAGCGTCGACGGCACACGCGGCGCGATTCAGTTCGACGCCGCTGGTGGTACGGCAGATGTCCGCAGGGCAAAGGTCGAAGGTCTCCCCGGTGATATGGACCTTGATCGCGTACAGATAACGGCCGTTCAGCACTTCGACACGCACGATATGTGCGTCGCGCGCGGGAATGAACTCCTGCACCAGCGCGGTCGAATCCATGCCGAGTGAAAGGCCATCCTGCGTGTTCGCGGGTTGCGCGGCCGCGGCAGCAAGTTGCGTTGGATGGTCGAAGCGCTTGACGCCGGCACCGCTGCCACCGATGTTCGGCTTGACGACGACCGGCCAGCGGAGACCATCCGTAACCGAGGTGGCCTGGGCCGCGCGATGGATCACACGCGCCTTCGGATAAGGCAGCCCGAGCTCTTCGAGCAAGGAGAGCTGCGCGGCCTTGGAGAGCTCCGTGCGAAATGCCTTAAGGCCATTGATGACGCGTACGCCGCGCCGCTGCAGATGATCGAGGAAGCCAAGTGTGTAAAAGATCTGGTCGCCATGATCGCGGTTCCACGCCGAGGGGCTCATGCGGTTGAAGACCAGCGAGTATTCCTGCTCGGGACGCTGCTCCGGTGCGAAGCTGTGCTCCGGCGCATGCAGCTTCACGTAGCTCGTGCCGCGGCGGTCGAGCTCGGCGAAGAGCGGTTTGAACCAGTTGGGCTGCTCGTAGTAGATGGCGATGGGCAAGGCGGAAGACGGCGGCATGACACTCCTGGGACGCGGCAAAAGGCACCGCGGTTACACGATTTAGAGCATTTTCACTGCTACCGTTTACCACTGAGTTCCGTGAGGTGTGGCTTTTCTTGACGGAAAAGCCACGCGACCAGTGGTGCTCTTGTATACACCTACAGTGAAAAGCTCTGCGGGCTTTCTTCACGGTAGCAATGATGGATCGAAGACCGCAACCGGACGGGCCTGCGTCGATCAGAAGAGCAGGTTCGCCTTACGCGGCATGGGCAGGTTGAAGTGCTCGTAGGCCAGGCGCGTGGCGACGCGGCCGCGCGGCGTGCGGTCGAGGAAGCCGATCTGGATCAGGAAAGGCTCGTAGACCTCTTCGAGCGCATCTTCTTCCTCGGCCAGGGTGGCCGCCAGAGTGTTCAGCCCGACCGGGCCGCCATCGTATTTTTCGATGATGGTCAGCAGCAGGCGGCGATCGAGCTCGTCGAAGCCGTGGGCATCCACTTCGAGCATCTTGAGCGCGGCCTGAGCGGTGGCGCGGTCAATGGTGCCCGTGCCGCGCACCTGCGCGTAATCGCGCACGCGGCGCAGCAGCCGGTTGGCGATACGCGGCGTGCCCCGGGAGCGGAGCGCGATCTCCGATGCGCCATCCGCGTCGATGGGCACCTGCAGCACCTCCGCCGAGCGTTCGACAACATAGCGGAGCTCGTCTTCGCTATAGAACTCCAGGCGCAGCAGGATGCCAAAACGTGACCGCAACGGTGACGAGAGCAGTCCCGGCCGCGTGGTTGCAGCGACGAAAGTGAAGGGACGGATCTCCATGACGTGCGTGCGCGCTGCCGGTCCCTGGCCGATGATGATGTCCAGCTTGTAGTCTTCGAGCGCGGTGTAGAGCTTTTCTTCGAGCACCGGTTGCAGGCGGTGGACCTCGTCCAGAAAGAGCACCTGGCGCTCGCGCAGGTTGGTCAGGATGGCGGTGAGGTCGCCCTGAATCTGCAGCGCGGGCCCGGAGGTCTGCTGGAAGCCGACGTCCAACTCGTTCGCGATGATGGTCGCGAGCGTGGTCTTGCCCAGCCCCGGCGGCCCGAAGAGCAGCACATGATCCAGTGCTTCGCCGCGGCTCTTTGCCGCTTCGAGCGCGATAGCCAGTTGCTCCTTCGCCTTGGTCTGGCCGATGAACTCCGCCAGCCGGCGCGGCCGCAGCTTTAGCTCGAAGGAGCTGTCCTCCTCGCCGCGCGTGGCCGAGACCAGCCGCTCCGGATCGTTGTCGCTGCGCTTCACAATCCGGAGTGTATCAACCGCCTTGCATGGTCATTTGCGGAAGTTCATCGCGTAGGTATCGGACGGCATGCCGGCTGAGCGCGCTGCGTCGCGCCGGGCAAAGGCATCCTGGCGATTCGTGCCTCCGCCCAATGTAACCAGAAACGGCGCA
>DASXGY010000262.1:0-1867 GCA_036488835.1 Acidobacteriaceae bacterium | reverse complement strand
TTCGCCCTCGCCGCCGGTCTCTCCGGCGCGATCAATTCCCTGCACATCATCGTGCTTGCGGGGTTGGCCGAGATCGCCGCCGGAGCCATCGCCATGGGGTTGGGCGGTTATCTCGCGGCGCGCGGCGATGCCGAGCACTATCGCAGCGAGCGTCTGCGCGAAGAACGCGAAGTCGTCGAGCGGCGCCGCGACGAAGAAGAAGAGATCTACGAGATCTTCGACGCTTACGGAGTCGAGCGGCACGAGGCCAAGCCGGTGCTGAGCGCGCTCCAGCGCAATCCCAAGGCCTGGGTAGATTTCATGATGCGCTTTGAACTCGGCCTGGAAGTGCCGCAGGCTGGCCGCGCACTCCAAAGCGCATTGACCATCGCCGGGTCATACATCCTCGGCGGTCTCGTCCCCCTGCTTCCATACATGTTAGGCACAACCCGCACCGCGCTTCCCGCATCCGTCGGCATCACGCTGCTGGCGTTACTGCTCTTCGGCGCGATCAAGGGCCGGGTCACCGGCGCAGGCACAGTCCGCAGCGGATTGCAGACCGTCGTCATCGGCGGCCTGGCCGCGGCTGCAGCCTTCGGGCTGGCGCACCTGCTGAGCGCCCGTTGAATCGCCCAGCCTCGGCTGCGGGCTCAAAGTGGGCTTATGTCTGGTAACGAACGCTGAATTATTTTTCGGTTACCAATTCGCATGATCCGCAACGCACCCCTTGCGCATCCATAGGGAGGCTGCGTAGTGTTCCCAGGTTGTCCTCGGCTGGTTCACACTGCGCAGACTCGGTTTAGCAATTTTGTGACAAACAAAATGCTAGGCTGTGCGAGCAACGGCGGGGCAGAGAACGGGCTCCTATTGCGAAGAACATAGCAACTGTAAGGACACGCAGGACCAAATGTCATCAGCAGTTGAACTCAGCGCGCCCGGACTCCTGACCGCATTCACCGCGACGCGCCGTCAGAGTCTCGCCCTTTGCACTCCACTTTCGCCGGAAGACATGATGGTGCAAAGCTGTCCCGAGGCCAGCCCCGCCAAGTGGCATCTGGCCCACACCACCTGGTTCTTCGAAACATTCGTCCTCCGCGAATACCTCGCCGGCTATCAGCCCTGCGATCCTGATTTCCGCTGGCTCTTCAACAGTTATTACAACGACGTCTCCAATCAGCCCGAGAAGAAAATCCGTGCCTCTTTCTCGCGCCCCGGTATCGATGCTGTCCTCGCCTATCGCCGCCACGTGGACGACGCCATCGCGCAACTCGATCAGCGCGGTATGCCGCCCGAAGCGGCCGAGCGCATCGAGCTGGGCATCCATCACGAGCAGCAACACCAGGAGCTGCTCTGCTACGACATCAAGAATGCCCTCTGGACCAACCCGCTCCATCCCGCATACGCAGAAGGCGGCAGCTTCCAATCGAACGCAGCTCCGTTGCGCTGGCTCGACTTCCCCGGCAGACTCACCGAGATCGGTCACTCCGGCGAAGGCTTCGCATACGACAACGAATCGCCGCGCCACACTGTCTTCCTGCAGCCCTTCGCGCTCGCCTCGCGTGCCGTCACCTGCGCGGAATATCTCGCCTTCATGGAGGACGGCGCCTACACCTGCCCGGAACTCTGGCTCTCCGAAGGCTGGGACACGGTGAATGCGCAGCAATGGAACGCACCGCTCTACTGGCGCAAGATCGACGGCGTGTGGACGATTTACACCATGCGCGGCATCGTGCCGTTGAGCGAGATCGACGCAACTCCCGTCTGTCATGTGAGCTACTTCGAAGCCGATGCGTATGCCCGTTGGGCCGGCAAACGGCTGCCCACGGAAACCGAGTGGGAGGCCGCGGTCGCCGAGCGTGTGCCCGCCGTCCCGCAAAACGCCAACATG
>DASXGY010000245.1:0-9256 GCA_036488835.1 Acidobacteriaceae bacterium | reverse complement strand
AAGCGGATCTTCAAGATGGCACCGCTGCACCACCACTTCGAGCTGATGGGGTGGTCCGAGTCGAAGGTGATCGCGCGCTTCTGGATCGGTGCGCTGGTCTTCGCGCTCTTCGCTCTGACAACGCTCAAACTGCGCTGAGTCCCTTGTTCCTGCGTCGCGGACCTTCCTGGAATTGTCGTTGCCGATTGCGCGAATGCGTGATCCCTATCTGCGCTTTCATGCTGCCAACGGGCTGCAACGAAGCGATGCAACGGTCCTGGTGAAGAAATGGCGGTGTGAAGGTGCCGGCAAGAGGATGACAGAGAAGTAACAAGAGCATGACAAGTGCGATGTTCTGAATCTCTAGGCTACAGTTCAGACCACCGGTTTGAGGCCGGCTGCGGCGGGTGGAATGCAAGCGACCATTCCAGGACGCATGGCGCCAAGAAGACCATCTCCCACGCCACCTCCAACTCCGATGGTTTCGCAGGTCACGATCCACGCGACCTCCGGATCGCTGGCGCACCTCAGTTGTGGTGGGCCTGACTGTCAACTCACTAACCGAACCGGACCGAGCGCGCTGAGAGGGTCCAACCAGATCTCTCAGCGCGATTTTTTTAAGTCCTCATTTCACGCCAATTTCACTGATCTCAATTCTGGTGTGCGGCACTGTAGCGGCGCGCCTTCGCGCGATTGCCGCAGGTCTTCATGTCGCACCAGCGCCGCGTACGGTTTTTGCTGGTATCGAGGAATAACCACCGGCAGGTGTCCGATGCGCAGGCATGCAGGCGCGGCGGCTCGTTCCCAATCAGCAGATCCAGACCACGCTCTGCCAGCAGCAAGGCGGGAGCTTCGGCATCGGCCGCCAGCGCCTTCCACGTCCATTCGAGATGCTCGCTCTTCCATCGCAGCTCACGATGCCGCGCACAGGCGGCCGACCATCGTTCTAACGCGGTCCGGTCCTCGGCGGAGGGCGGCCGTCCCTCCACCCCGCGGTAGAAAACCCGCGCCAGCATCTCTCGTAACTCGATGGCGGAGCGGAGGGCCCTTTCCTGCGAAGCGCCAGGAAGCGCGCTCAGCCGCGCAGCTTCGGCGTGCGTCACCATGCCCGCCTGGCGGCAGAAGCGGATCAGGTCCGCATACGAGGGCAGCACTTCGCGCGGGCCGCCGGGGGTGTAACGGTCGTCCAGGGTGTTCACAAAATCCAGTGCAACATGCTCGGCATTCAGTTTGAACGGCGACTTATTCACAGAGAATCTACTAACCTCTCGAAACCAGTTTACCGGTTATGTCATCCTAGGTCCATAGGGTTAACTGCTCATGACTGTGTTAGCGGTTAGTGCAAACGAGACAGCCCGGACCAGCAACCGTGTGCAGAAAGCCCTGGCCTTCGCCGTCATCTATCTCGCGTGGGGCGCCACCTTTGTTGCCATACGCGTCGCCGTAGGCGTTATACCGCCGTTTCTGGCCGCGGCTATACGCTTCCTGACCGCGGGCCTGCTGCTCTATGGTTTTGTGCGGCTGCGCGGTGCACCGCGGCCCACACGGCGCGAATGGCGCAGCCTGGCGCTTCTGGGCACGCTGGTGATCTTCCTCGACTACAGCGCTTACTTCTGGGGTGAGCGATACGTCTCCTCCGGCGCCGCCGCCATGATCGCCGGCACCATTCCTCTCATCACCGGACTGCTGGAGATGCTGGTCTTCCGGCAGCGCTCGTTTCGTTGGCCGGCCCTGCTCACCATCGCACTGGGGTTCATTGGAGTGGCCGTGCTTGTCTCCGGTCAGGAAGAACGCGGCCAGCCATTGCTGCCGTCGCTGGCGTTAATTGGCGGCTGCGTGGCCTGGTCGCTCGGCATGGTGCTCTCGCGGTCGATTGCGCTGCCGTCCTCGCGCGCGGTCGCGGCCGGCGCAGAGATGATCATCGGCGGAACCCTGCTGCTGCTGTCTGCCGGGATGACTGGGGAGCTGCGCCACATTCCGCACATAGGCTGGCGTCCGGCGCTCGCGCTTATTTACCTGATCTTCATCGGCTCTCTTCTGGCGTTCACATGCTTCGTCTGGCTGCTGGGGCAGGTTTCCGCAGGAAAGGTGGCCAGCCACGCGTTCGTCAATCCCGTAGTAGCCGTCGCGCTCGGCGCCTGGCTGCTGGGGGAGCCCATCACGCGCGCCACGCTTGGCGGCATGGCGCTGATTCTGGTGAGCGTCTTCTGCATCGTGCGATTCGGAAGCGAATGAGTCTCTGGAAAAACGGGGAGGCAGCGCCCATTCAATTTCCGTTAAGCTCTCTCTCGTGGAGCTCAAAGGCAGGAAGGTTCTCGTCGTCGGGTTGGGAGTGTCGGGTTTTGCAGCGGCGCTCTTCCTCCGGCGGCGTGGGGCACAGGTCACCGTCTCGGACCTGCGCAGTGCGGAGGCGCTGGCGAAGCACATCCCGGCCCTGCTCGATGCCGGTGTGAACGTTGAAGCCGGCGGCCACGGGCACGCAACCTTTCGCCGCCAGGACCTGATCGTGCTCAGTCCGGGCGTCGCACCCAATACACCGGAGATGGACGAGGCGCGGACCTTCCACATCCCCATCATCGGCGAGGTGGAACTGGCCGCGCTTTTTCTGAAGACGGAGATTCTTTCCATCACCGGTTCGAACGGCAAGACTACGACCACCACTCTTGCGGGAGAGATTCTGAAGGCCGGCGGACTCACTACCGTGGTCGGCGGCAACATCGGTCTGCCTGCGATCGATCTGGTGGATATGCCGGAGAATCGGCCCGGAGCATGGAGCGTGCTCGAGCTGTCGAGCTTCCAACTGGAAACGGTGGATACCTTCCATCCGAAGATCGCGGTGCTTCTGAACCTGACACCCGATCATCTGGACCGGCACGGCAATCTCGAAAACTATGCTGCGGCCAAGGAGCGGATGTTTGCGCGCCAGACCGCCGAGGACTTCCTCGTGCTGAATGCCGACGATGCGCGGGTGCAGCAGGCAGCGAGCCGCGCCGCTTCGCAGATCTTCTGGTTCAGCCGGACCAAGCTGGTGCGGCAGGGCGCGTGCGTGCATCAGGGGGTGGTCGTCTTCCGCGCCTCGGAAATGGGAACCACGGGGACCGCATCGCTCGAGCCGATTCTGCCGGTTGAAGCCATCCCGCTCAAGGGCGCCCACAATGTCGAGAACGTGCTGGCCGCGGTCTGCGCGGCGCGGCTTGCTGGTGTGAAGGCGGAGGTGATTGCCGAGGCGGTGCGCCGCTTCCGCGCCGTCGAGCACCGGCTGGAATTCGTGGCGACGGTGCGCGGCGTCGATTACTACAACGACTCGAAGGCGACCAACGTGGATTCCACCATGAAAGCCATCGAGTCTTTCCCTGGCCGCATTCACCTGATTCTCGGCGGCAAAGACAAGAAGTCCGACTACACCACGCTGCGGCCGCTGCTGCACGAGCGCGTGAAGCGTGTCTACACCATTGGTGCCGCCGCGGAGAAGATCGAGGCGCACATCGCCGGCGCAGTCGAGGTGGTCCATGCGGAGACACTTCCCGCAGCCCTCGCCAAAGCGCATGATGCTGCAGAGGCGGGTGACGTCGTTTTGCTGGCCCCGGCCTGCTCCAGTTTTGATCAGTTCGAGAACTACGAGCAGCGTGGCCGCGTCTTCAAGGATTTAGTGACAGCCAGAAAGGCGACAGAAGGATAAGGATGGCGAAGCGCGTCGGGGTGGACAAGTGGATGTTCTGCGTCACCCTGCTGCTGGTGCTCTTCGGCCTCGCCATGGTCTTCAGCGCCTCCGCCGTCATGGCGAAGGAGCGCTTCGGCTCGCCCTACAGGTTTGTGCTGTGGCAGGGGGCATACGCCGTCTGCGGGTTCATCAGCATGGTGGTGTTGATGCGCGTCGACTACCGCCGCTATAACAAGCCCAACGTCGTCTTTCCCGCGGTCGCGATCACGGTGCTGTGCCTGCTCGGTGCCTTTCTCATGCACGATTCGCACGCCACGCACCGGTGGATCAAGTTCGGAATTTTCTCCTTCCAGCCATCGGAGATCGCGAAACCGACGCTCGTGCTGTTTCTCGCGTGGTTTCTGCAGGACCGCATGCAGCAGATCGAGGACTGGCGCAACACTTTGCTGCCTGCGGCATTGCCGAGTCTGCTCTTTATCGTGCTCATCCTGAAGCAGCCAGATCTGGGCACCGCGTTGGTCTGTGCAGTGGTGACGGCGATGATGCTCTATCTCGCCGGCATGGAGAAGAAGTACTTCGCGTATGGTGCGCTGGCGGCCGCGCCGGTGCTCTACTGGATGCTCTTCCGCGTGCCCTGGCGCCGGGCCCGCATGCTGGCCTTCCTCAATCCGTGGAAGGACCCGCAGGGCTCCGGCTTCCACACCATCCAATCACTGATCGCGGTGGGCACGGGAGGATTGTGGGGCCGCGGTTATATGGATGGCCTGCAGAAGCTCTTCTATCTGCCGGAGCCGCACACGGATTTTATCTTCGCCAATATCGCAGAGGAGCTTGGCCTGCTGGGTGCGGTTGTCATCATCGCGCTCTTCGTTACGCTGGGCTATCGCGGGCTGCGCACAGCCAGCCTGTCGAAGGATCCATTCGCCCGCTTCCTCGCCTTCGGAATTACGGCGACGATCCTAATCCAGGCCTTCTTCAACGTGAGCGTCGTGCTGGCGCTGGTGCCTACCAAAGGCATCACGCTGCCGTTCATCTCCTACGGCGGCACCTCGCTCTTTTTCACGCTGGCCAGCATTGGTGTGTTGCTGAATCTCTCCCGCGAGACGGATTGAATTCGCGCCGCCGGTCACCACACCACTCAAGGGGATGCTTCCGACGCCCAATAGGAGGACTATGAAATACGTCTGCTTCGTTCTTCTGGCCGCTCTCTGCTTGCCCTTTTCGCCGGCACGGGCGCAGGGCCTCGATCCCATCGCCATTCAACGCGAACTCATCCCGCTGCTGAATGAGCAGGGCGCGGCCGCCAATGCGCATGATACAGACCGCTTTCTGAAGACCTATCTTCATTCGCCGCAGACAGTCTTCATTGTGAACGGCGAGACCGTGCTTGGTTTCGATGCGCTGCACGAGCAGCAACTGAAGTGGTGGAAGGGCGGCAAGAGCGATGTTGTGTATCGCGAAACAGGACACACGGAGTTTGCCGTACTGGACCGCAACGCCGCGCTGACGACCCAGTTCCTGAGCGCGCGGGGCACAGGTTTGGACGGCAAGCCCAGGAACAACCACGGCGTGCTCACTTCGCTCTGGCGTCGCACACCCGATGGCTGGCGGGTGACTTACGCGCACGAGTCATGGTCCCATTGATCTGGGTCCCATTGAATCCGGTTCCGCGGAATGAGTGATCCATCGACACTGCGGGTTCTGATCGCCGGCGGCGGCACGGGTGGCCACGTCATCCCGGCGCTCGCCATTGCGCGTGCGCTGCGCGACCAGCACGGCGCCGAGGTGCGGATGGTGGGCACGGCGCGCGGTCTCGAAACCAAGCTTGTCCCCGAAGCGGGCTTCAAATTGGAACTGGTGCAGGCAGGACAGTTGAAAAACGTGAGCCTGGCGACGCGTGCGCGCACGGCCTTCGATCTGCCACGCGGCATCCTGCGCTGCATCGCGCTGCTGCGCGAATTTCGCCCTCAGGTGGTCATCGGTGTCGGCGGCTATGCCTCCGGCCCGGCGATGCTGGCGGCCTTTCTGCTGCGCATTCCCATGATGGCCTATGAGCCCAACGCCGCGCCTGGGCTGGCGAACCGGCTGATTGGCAAGCATGTCGAAGCAGCCGCGGTGAACTTCGAGCAGACGCGGCGCTTCTTCCGCAATGCCGAAGCGACTGGCGTGCCGGTGCGCGAGGCCTTCTTCTCGCTGCCGGAGCGGGTCAGCGATAACTCGCAGCACCTGCTGGTCTTCGGCGGAAGCATGGGGGCGCGCGCGCTGAACCAAGCGATGCCCCGGGTGGCCGCTTCGCTGCTTGCCGCGCTGCCGCGATTGACCATCCTGCATCAGGCGGGAGCGAAGCATTTGGACGTCACGCAGGCAGCGTACGCAGCCAGCGGAGCCGATCCGTCACGCTGGGAGGTGCGGGCCTTTCTGGACGATATGCCGGCGCGCTTTGCCAATGCGGATCTGATCCTGTGTCGCAGTGGAAGCTCCGTCGCGGAGCTGGCTGCGGCAGGGAAACCTTCGCTGCTGGTGCCGTTTCCCTTTGCCGCCGACGATCATCAGCACAAGAATGCCCTGATCTTTGCCCAAGCAGGCGCTGCAGTGCTGCTGCCGGAGTCTGAGCTCACGGACGAACGGCTTACGAAGGAGCTGACTGGTTTGCTTAGCGATCCGGAACGCCTGCGCGAGATGGGTTCCCGTGCGCGGACTCTAGCCCATCCCGACGCCCTGCAGAGGATTGCGCAGATGGCGCTCCGCCTGGCCGCGATGAGCCAACGCCGCTGAAAAACGCGAAGGGCCGGTAGCACTGCTACCGGCCCTTCGAAGTTCCTTGTACGGTTTATTCGTATGGATTAACGGTGTCCACCGCCGCCGCCGTGGCCGCCACCACCACCATGGAAGCCGCCGCCACCGCCACCGCCGTGGAAGCCGCCACCACCGCCGCCGCCATGGAAGCCACCTACGCTGCCGCCGCCATGGAAGCCGCCCACGCTGCCACTATGACCGGCGAAGGAGCTGCCGCCGCGATAAGTGCCTCCACCACGATAAGCGCCTCCACCACGGTATCCGCTATACCCGCGGCCTACTGCACCGCCACGATAGCCGACTCCGCCGCGCCCATATCCATATCCACCGCGTCCATAGCCATAGCCGTGTCCGCGGCCATAGTATCCGCTATGCCAGTAGCCACCGTGACCCCAATAGCCATGACCCCAATAACCGCCGTACCACGGGCCGGCGCCGATAAACAGGCCACCGATGAACCAGCTGGGGCCATAGAAGCCGTAAGGCGCGCAGGCATACGGGTAATAGCTGTAATAACCCCATTGGCAGACCGGGGCAGGGCCGTAAGCGTAGCCATTGTCGTAGCCGCCCCCATAGTAGCCCTGGTCATCATCCTGAGCATTGGCGCGCTGCGTCAACGCCAATGGTGCGGCCAGCAATCCCAGCGCGAGTACCCATCCAAAGAACTTCTTCATATCGCTTCCCCCATTCGGCCCCCGCTGTTGCTGCTAACCCGGGTGGCCGTCGTGGTGCGTGGGTAATCAGCGGTTAGTGCTCAATCACCCAACCAATATGACCCGGGTCCCCCTACAAAAGTTGCGGAAAAGCTACGGCTGCTAGAGTATCCGGAAACCCTTTATGTTTGCCAAGGCGCAGCGCGTTCATTTTATTGGGATTGGCGGTATCGGCATGAGCGGCATTGCCGAAATCCTGCTCAATCTTGGCTATCCCGTCTCGGGTTCCGACCTGAAACGCTCCACCGTCACCGAGCGCCTGTCCGCTCTGGGGGCAACCATCTTCGAAGGCCACGAGGCGGCCAATGTGGTGGGCGCGTCGGTGGTCGTGGTCAGCTCGGCCGTGAATGAGAGCAATCCCGAAGTCATGGAGGCGCGCAGCAGCAAGGTGCCGGTGATCCAGCGCGCCGAGATGCTGGCCGAACTGATGCGGCTGAAGTATGGCATCGCTGTGGCGGGGATGCACGGCAAGACCACGACTACCTCGATGATTGCGGCGATCCTTGCCGGCGGCGGTCTGGATCCGACGATCGTGGTCGGCGGTCGCATCGACGCCATGGGTTCCAATGCGCGGCTCGGCAAGTCGCAATATCTGGTGGCCGAGGCGGATGAGAGCGACCGCTCGTTCCTGAAGCTGTCGCCGATTCTCGGCGTGGTCACCAACCTGGATCGCGAGCACATGGATTGCTACCAGGACATGGCGGATGTCGAGACGGCGTTTGTCTCCTTCATGGATCGGGTGCCGTTCTACGGCGCCATTACGGCCTGTGTGGACGATGCGCTGCTGGCTGCGGTGCTGCCGCGTGTCCGCCGTCGCGTCTATACCTACGGCTTCACGCCGGACGCGAACTTCGTCTGCCGGCTGCTGCCCACCGGGGAAGGGGCACGTTCGCGCTTTGAAGTGGTGGCCGCGGGACGGGTGCTGGGTGGGTTCGCGCTTCATGTGCCGGGGCGGCACAACGTGCTGAACGCAACCGCGGCGGTCGCGATCGGGACGCAACTCGAAATTGCGCCGGCCGCGATCGCGACCGCACTGGCCGAATTTCGCGGCGTGGACAGGCGCTTCCAGTTGAAGGGCATGGCGCGTGGGGTCACCGTGGTCGACGACTACGGCCATCACCCGACGGAGATTCGCGCTACCCTGGCCGCCGCGCGCGACTGCGGCTATAAGCAGGTTCACGTCATCTTCCAGCCGCACCGCTACACCCGCACGCGCGACCTGATGGAGGAGTTTGCCGGGGCCTTCGACGATGCCGATTCGGTGGAGATGCTGGACATCTACGCCGCCAGCGAGGAGCCGATTCCAGGCATCGACGCCGAGACGCTGGCTGCCCGGATCAATAAGCGGTCTCATCGGACGCAGGTGCATTACGCGGCCAGCGTTGTGGACGCTGTGACAGCCGCTGCAGAACGCGCGCAGGATGGCGATCTGATCATGACGCTGGGCGCGGGGAGTGTCTCGCAGATCGGTCCGCAGGTTCTGGAAGCGCTGGGGAAGTAAGGACCAGCTCAGAGAAGTGGTGCCGCCAACCAAAAGACGTGTCCGCCGTAACGTCAGGCGAGAAAGGTGCGTCAACGTATTCGATTCCCGGCGAAGAGGGGGCGTCTGCATTTCTTTTGTATGGAGGGGTCGGCCCGCTGGTTTCGCTGCTGCTTTGGTGGCATTGGTGAATAACACCCTTGGATGTTCTAGTGGTGCCTTAGACGCCGCCAAGGACATACCACCATGACTGGCAAACTACGGACCTATCTTCTGTGCAGCGGCGTATTGCTTGCGGCCCTCGGGGTGATTTCCTGCAGCAGTAACGGCACAAACGATACGCCGGCGTCCACAATCGGGATGGCGACTGTTTCCATCAGCGATCCGGCTACCTGTGCGGGGCCGGATGGCCCGTTTGCCCATGTTTATGTGACCATCACCGACGTACAGGCAAATACGAGCGCCAGCGCGGGCGACAACGATTCCGGCTGGACCGACCTCACACCCGGACTCTCCTCTCAGCCCAAACAGATTGACCTGCTCGGTCAGGCCAACAACCAGTGCTTTTTGGCGACGCTGGGAGATGCCCAGCAGCTTGGGGCCGGCAACTATCAGCAAATCCGACTC
>DASXGY010000115.1:0-4723 GCA_036488835.1 Acidobacteriaceae bacterium | reverse complement strand
CGCGCGCGGAGAGCATGGAGCGCAAGCGGATGGAGAGCGCGAGCACAAGGTCCTTCTCCTCGAGATGCGCGGCCAGGTGCGCGCCCGTGTCGGTGCCGCCATGGGCTGCATCCAGAACGATGAGGAATTGCGGCTGCACCGAGGCAGAGGAGCGCGGCGGCAGCGTGGGCTGTTGTTGCCCGGGCGCCTGCGACGGCGAAGCAAGTGCGGAGAGAGATGCGGCAAGCGCGCAGACGATGAGCGTAAGGCAGCGGGCGAGGTAAGTCCTCGCCCGCGGGCGTGTGTCAGTCCAGCGCATAGATGGCGAGGCCGCTCAAGAGCTTGGGATAGAAGTCGGTGGACTTCTGCGGCATCACCTCGCCGTTGAATGCGATCTCACGCAGCTCCTGCAGAGTGGCCGGGTTCATCAGGAACGCCGCCTGGGCTGTGCCTCTGCTTACCTGCTCGACAGCTTCCGCGGCATCGCGCAGATAGCGCAAGTTGCGCTGCTCGCGGATGGACTCTTCGGAGAGGCCGAGCAACTGCTCCAACACCAGCCCGTGGAGCTGCACCACATCCAGCTGCCGCTGCCGCTCAGGCAGGTGTGCCAGAGCCTGCTGCACTGCGTCCGGCCGGGCCTTCAGCAGATGGGAGCCGTTGGCCAGAAGGGCGACGAAGGCCGTGTTCTCACTGCCTTCGGCAAGCTTTGCGGTGAGCTGGGGGGCTTCCGCAGAGGGCAATTTTTCAATGTCGAAGTAGGGCGCTGCGCGCTCGAGGAAGACCTCGGGACGAAAACCTTCGAGGTCAAAGACGACGCGATGGGTGGGCAGGATGAGCAGCCCCTCGCTATCCATGTTCACGAAGGTCATCATCACCGCAGCCTCGGGGTAAGGCGGGTGGGGCAGCGTGGATGACAGATCGCGCTCGCGGGTGTGGTGCACGTGCGCGGGAGCGTGCTCCTTGCCATAGTTCAGCGCGGTCTCGTAGCGATGATGGCCGTCGGCGATGATCAGCTTCTTGTCGCCCATGGAGCCGATGACCAGACGAAGCGAGTGCGGATCGGTGATGCGGGCGACGCGATGCAGCACGCCGTAGTCATCGGTGACCTCGACCTGCGGCTGGAAGTTCTGGAAAAGAATCTTTTCAATGCTCTGCGCCGGGTCGGAGTAGAGCATGAAGATCTGGCCGAAGTGCGCGCGTGTGGCCTTCAGCAGGTTCAGGCGGTCACTTTTGGGCTTGGATAACGTCTGTTCGTGACGAAAGACCACTTTGGATGCATAGTCCTCCAGGCCGCCGAGCGCAATGAAGCCACGGCGCTCGCGCACTTCGCCGGTTTGCCCGGGAACCTGGAAGCGCTGCGAGTAGGCGAAGATCGACGGATCGTTGTCGGTCTGCAGGACGCCTTTTTCGCGCCATTCGTGAAAGTCATTTGCCGCGCGGCTGTACACGTCATTGACGCCGGGCTCATCAAAGAGTTCAGGCAGGCCGAGGATGATGCGGACCAGGTTATAAGGGCTTCGCCCGTAATAGACCTGCTGCATCGCCGGCGTGATCTTGTCGTAGGGCTGTGTGACCACGTCTTCGATGCGAACGGCGGTTGGATTGTAGCGCGTGGCGCGGAAGGGATAGATGCGTGCCATCAGTTTTGGCGATTGTACTAGACGGCGCGCAGCAGCTCGGGACTGTGAGCCCCGGACTGTGAGATGGACAACGAGATGCACACAACAGAAGAGAGACGGCGGCTAGAGGCGAGAGGCTGGCCTTTCGTCCTCATCCGGTTGGGTGACATTCGCGAGACAATTGCACGCTGAAATTTCTGCATGGGCTATGGTAGGCGCCATCGTGTAGCATGGCGCTCATTAGGGATTGCCGCATGGTGTCCACGTCTAAAGGCTGGTTCCCGCCGCGGCTTGCTCGTCAGAGCCGAAGTTTCCGCACGCTGCTGGTCGCGCTGGCGCTAGTGTGTCCGGCGCTGATTCATCCGCTGCAGGCGCAGGACGATCCTCTCAATACGATCCACGTCACGCCGCCGCCTCCGAAGCCAGCGGCTCCGACAGGCCCTCCGCCAGCTGAAGGCAAGGCTGCATTGCATGCGCGGTCGGGAGAACGTATCCGCGTCGATGTGAACTTGGTGCTCATTCCGCTGACCGTGACCGATCCGCTGAACCGGCTGGTGACGGGACTCGAGAGAAAGGAGTTCTTTCTCTACGAGAACAACAATCAGCAGCAGATCAAATCCTTCTCCGCGGAGGATGCGCCGGTTTCTATCGGCATCATCATGGACTTGAGCGGCAGCATGACCAACAAGGTAGTGCGCGCGCGCGAGTCGATCATCGAGTTTCTCCGCACCTCCAATCCGCAGGACGAGTTTTTTATCATCGGGTTCAACGATCGTCCCGAGCTGATTGAGGACTTCACTTCGTCCATCGACGACATCGAAGCGCGGCTGCAGACGGTGCGGGCCGGCCGCCGTACGGCTCTGCTGGATGCCATCTACTATGGCGTGAACAAGATGAAACAAGCCCGCTACGATCGCAAGGCGATCCTGATCGTCTCTGACGGCGGTGATAATCGCAGCCGCTACACCGAGAATGAGGTGCGGAACCTGGTGCGCGAGTCGGACACCGAGTTGTTCTCCATCGGAATCTTCGACGCGTATGCCGCTACAACCGAGGAGCGCAACGGTCCGCTGCTGCTGCATGACCTGAGCGAAGAGACTGGCGGACAGCTTTTTCGTGTGGATGACGTCTCGGATATGACCGACATCGCGACCAAGATCAGCGCCGAACTGCGCAACCAGTACGTGATCGGCTACAAACCTGCCGACGCGAAACGCGATGGCAAATGGCGTAAAGTGAAGATAAAGTTGGTGCCACCCCCCGGGCTGCCGCCACTTACCGTACATGCCCGAACCGGATACTATGCACCCTCGCAATAGACCTACTTTGCGAAGCACGATCACACTCTTGTTTCTTTTGGTATTCGGCGGCGCACTCCTGGCACAGCAGCCGGCGGCCCCTCCTTTGCCGGCGGAGCAGCAGCCGCCGCTCAACGTCGATCGCGATCCGGTCCCGTGGCCCGGTCCGGCCGCTGGAGGGCCCGGCGCCCCGGCCCCCACGCAACCGGGCCAGGTGGCCAAAGGGAAGAACGGCGGCTATACGCTGACGCGGGATGTCGACGAGGTTGTCCTGAATGCCACGGTCATCGATGATCATGGGCATCTGGTTTCGGGACTGGACAAGGACGCTTTTCACGTCTTCGAGGACGGCAAACCACAGACCATCACCTCGCTGCAGGAGCAGGATGTTCCTGTGTCCATCGGCCTGCTGATCGACAACTCCGGTTCCATGCGCACCAAGCGGCAGGCGGTGAACGAGGCTGCGCTGGACATGGTGCGCGCGTCGAATCCTGAAGACGAGACCTTCGTGGTGAACTTTGCCGATGAGGCCTACATCGACCAGGACTTTACCAGCGACATCAACAGGCTGCGCGATGGCCTTTCGCACATCGATTCCAAAGGCGGGACCGCTCTCTATGACGCGGTGATCGCGTCTGCGGACTACATGGCCAAGAATGCGAAGAAGGCGAAGGATGTGCTGCTGATCATTACAGATGGCGAAGACAACGCCTCCGGCACCAACCTGGAGGAGACGGTGCGTCGCGTCCAGGACCTGCAGGGCCCGGTGGTGTACTCGATCGGACTGCTGTTTGATGATGCCGGTAGTGGGGGACGCGAGTCGCATCGCGCGCGCCGCGCGCTGCAACTGCTCTCGGATGAGACGGGCGGACTGGCCTTCTTCCCCAAGAACCTGGGCCAGGTGGACGAGATCGCGGCGGAGGTGGCGCGCGATATCCGCAACCAGTACACGATCAGTTATCACTCCACGAAGCCGGCCAGCCTGGGCGGATATCGCATGGTGCACGTGGAGGCCAAGAGCAAGGGCTACAACAAGATGAGCGTGCGGACAAAGCCGGGCTACTTCCCCCACACGCAAACGACGGCCACGAGCAAGAAGCCGTGAAATCCTGCTAGAGCATGCGCTTCAGGCGGAGCGTGACTCGTTCCGGCTTAGCGTTGCGCTCCGACTCCAGATGAACAACAACGCCGGCCGCACTGCGCAGAGCGGCGGTGACGCTGCCCGGATTTGCCGCGAGCGCCTCCGCTGCGCCCCGTGCAGCTTATTTGGTCCAGTCGATTTCGATGTGTTCGCGTGATGCGGACGGCGGTGTCCGACGCTGCTACACTAGTCGGTTCTTTTATGCGGACTGAAGCCCCCACTCTGACCTTTCGCGGCGCACTGCGCGTTGCCGACGACATTACCGATTTGGTCGGCCAGACGCCGATGCTCCGACTTACCCGGCTGTGCGGTCCGGAGATGGCGGAGGTCTTTGCGAAGCTCGAGTTTCTGAACCCCGGCGGTAGCGTCAAAGACCGCGCCGCGTTGGGGATGATCCTGCGCGCGGAGCAGGAAGGCCTGATCGCGCCGGGCGCGCAGATCTTCGAAGCCACGGCAGGCAATACCGGCGTGGGCCTGGCGCTGATCGGTGTGAATCGCGGCTACAAGGTGACGCTGTTTGTTCCTGAAGGCTTTGCGGAGGAGAAGTGCATACTGATGCGTGGATTCGGCGCGAAGGTCATTCGTACTCCAGAACAGGGCGGCATCCAGGAAGCGATCAACCAGGCCAAGGCTGCGCTGGCCGAGACTCCTGGCTCGTGGGGCGCCTTTCAGTTTGAGAACCAGGC
>DASXGY010000090.1:0-13422 GCA_036488835.1 Acidobacteriaceae bacterium | reverse complement strand
CATGCGGCGGGACTACCAGCTCGATTTGTCCATCCACGAGCCGTACGGAGTTGGCGTTATTCATGGTTGCCAGGTATGCGGGTATGGACTCGGCATCAGACGAAATCTGGATGCCCAGCTTTCCATCCACGCGTCGCAGGTAGAGCACCGCGCGGATCGGGTGGGGTGGCCCGGCATCGATGCGGATCCGTTGATAATTTGCCGCGAATCGAGGATCGGCCAGCAGTTGCTGATCAGCCGCCAATCCCATATCGCCCTGGTAGGTAGACACAAGGATAAGGTCCGGCTTGTGGTCCAGCACATACCTCCCATCGCCCAGCTCGTGACCCACCCAGCCTAGCCCACGATCCGCAATCGGATGTCGCGCGATGTGATAGTCATTCAGGCCCAGCGGGTCCAGGACCTCCATGCGAGCAAAATAGGGCACCACGCCCGCAGCATCTGAGACGAGCAGCGGTTGCCTGGCGCCAAACGCCGTATGCAGGAAGAGGCCGATCTGCTTGCCCTCACGCTCCCATGTCTCCACCGGTGCAAACAAATCGGAGGTGAGCACGAGCAGCGTAAGTAGCAGAAAGATGGCGACCCGCACACGTGAGAAACGGAAAGGTGCCCCCAGGGTCAGCAAGCCGCAACCCGCCACCAGGAAGCCCATCAGCGCCATCGAGGGAATGAAGTGCCGGTACGATGGAAAGATATCGCCGCCGATGATCAGGACATAGACCAGCCAGCCTACCGAAACCGTCGTCAGAAAAATGACCTGACGCTTCTTGCCGGCGATCCACAGCGCAACGCAACCAATCAGCGTCATCGCGAGGAACACCAGCTCCGAGCGAACTCCGTACAAGTCATACCGCAGACCGGTGTAGAGCCGGTGCAGCGTGAAGGCCACCTTCACGTAAGCTGTATTCGGCAGCCATGCGCCATAGTAGAGATGGCGAAACACCTCCTGCCCCGCAAAGAAAACGATCGGAATCGGCAGCAGCCGCGCCCGTGCCATTAGCGTGCGTGGACGCACACCATCCGCCAGCACCGCGCCCGCGTAGAAAAGTGCAGTAAACAGGGCAGCATCCGCCCGCGCCAGAACTGCAAAGCCCAGCAGCACGCCCATTGCATCCGCATCGCGTGCGTTGCCCTTCGACGATGAAACCCAGCGAACCCCGAAGTACGCCGCCCAGGCCAGCAGCGCCGCCAGCAGCGGCTGCTCCAGGCCTCCTATCGACCAAACCGCGATTGGCGCGCTCAGCGAGAGGGCCAGGCATCCGATCAACGCCGAGACGAACCGGATCTTTGCCGGAAAGTCGCGATACACCTGCGCCGCGACTGCCGCTATTGCCGCTGCCGTCGAGCCAATACCCAGCAGATGCGCCGCCGACTCCAGGTCCATCCCCAGTGCACCGAGTCCCGCGCACAGCAGCACCCACAGCAGATTCGTGTAGCCCTCTACCACGGGCGGCAGATCGTTCCACGTCAGCCCATGCCCTTCGATCAGCCGCTGGCTGTAACGCAACGAGATGTACGCATCGTCTGTCATGTACGGCCAGAAGTGGTAGATCTGCAGCGCCAGCGCAATGGCGCAAATCGCTGCCAGCGCGAAAAGCGAGACGGCTGTCAGGTTGCGTCCGCGTGGCGCGGGTGCGGGACTAAAAAGTGGAGGAGCCTGCCTGGGTGTCGTGGACATGCCTTGCCTTCGGTGGGTCTATCGGAAGTCTACCAAGCGTCCCTGCGGCCGGCAGTCAGGCACAATAGAGCGCAGGAGAATCCTTTGGAAGCCTTTCGCCGCCTTGCCTCGCTGCCGCCGTACGTCTTTAACACCACCGGCGAGATGAAGGCCGAGGCGCGCCGCCGCGGCGAAGACATCATCGATTTCGGCATGGGGAATCCCGACGGTGCCACGCCGCCCCATATCGTCGCTAAGCTCATCGAAGCCGCTGCGCGCGATTCCACGCATCGCTACTCGCTCTCGAAAGGGATTCCGCGCCTGCGCAAGGCCATCTGCGACTGGTACCAGCGTCGCTACGGCGTCGAGCTCGATCCCAACTCCGAGGCCATCGTCACTATCGGCTCCAAGGAGGGCATCGCTCACCTCTGCCTCGCCACGCTCGACGAGCAGGACGCCATCCTCGTCCCCAACCCCAGCTATCCCATCCATATCTATGGGCCGACCATCGCCGGCGCGCATGTGGTCTCCGTCGAGATGAATGATCCCGCCGGCTTCCTGGACCGCCTGCAGCACGATCTGCCTGCCATGCAACCGCGGCCGAAGATGCTGCTGCTCAACTTCCCGGCGAATCCCACCGCCCAGACCGTCGATCGCGCATTCTTCGAGCGCGTCGTCGCCTTCTGCCGCGCTGAGCAGATCTATCTGCTCCACGACTTCGCCTATGCCGACCTCGTCTTCGATGGCTACCGCGCGCCCTCCGTGATGGAGATTCCCGGCGCGAAAGATATCGCCGTCGAGTTCTTTACGCTCTCGAAGAGCTACAACATGCCCGGCTGGCGCGTCGGCTTCATGGTCGGCAACCGTGATCTGGTCGGCGCACTGACGCGCATCAAGAGCTACTTCGACTACGGCACCTTTACCCCGATCCAGGTTGCCTCCATCCAGGCGCTCGAAGGCCCGCAGGAGTGTGTCGCTCAAATCTGCGACACCTACCGCAAGCGTCGCGATGCGCTGGTGCGCGGCCTCCAACACATCGGCTGGCCGGTCGAGAGCCCAAAAGCGACGATGTTCGTGTGGGCCCGGATACCGGAGCAGTTCCGCGCCCTAGGCTCACTGGAGTTCGCGAAAAAGCTGCTGCGCGATGCCAAGACCGCGGTCAGCCCCGGCATTGGCTTCGGCCACCACGGAGACGGCCACGTTCGCTTCTCCCTAATCGAAAATGAAGAGCGTACCCGCCAGGCCATCCGCGGCATCCGCCGCATGTTCGAGCACAGCTGACCGAACCGTCAAACGGCTCGCATAAGAACGCATGTCACATCATCGTGCTGAGGCGCGTTTCCTGCGAACCGGTCCAGGTCGGTCAGGATGCTCTCTAGCAGCACGTTAGGAGTCGTCATCACGCCGGAGTGCAACATCCCAATGAAGCGGGCTTCTCCATACTCCTGCTGCTGCGTGTTCTCCGCCTCGATGACCCCGTCCGTAAAGATCGCCAGCCAGTCGCCCGGTTGGAGAATCGATTCGCCCGATTCATATGTGGCCTCTTCCATCACGCCAAGCGGCACACCTCCCGCTTCGAGTCTTTCGATCGAGCCCGTTCGACGGCGCAATACCGGATTGTTATGTCCGGCATTGACGTATACCAGCCGGCGCGACGCCGGCTCGTACTCCGCGATGAATGCAGTCGTGAACCGGCGGCCTCTCTGGCTATTGCTGCAGGCATACCGGTTCATTCTCGCTACCAGCTCTGTCAACGGACTGTGCGTGCTGCTCAAGGTCTTCAGGCTGGCTTGGAAGGTCGCCATCAGCATCGCCGCGGGGATGCTTTTGCCGGCAACATCGGCAACCGCGATGAGGAAAGTGTTGCTCCCCGGTTCAGCAGAGGCGCGTGCAAAGACGTCGTAGTAATCGCCGGCCACCGTGTTTGCCGGGCGCGTGGCGAATGCAATCTCCAGGCCCGGCACAGCCGGTGGTTGTGATGGAAGAAGCCATGCTTGAATCTCCTTCGCAATCTGGAGATCACGCTTCATCACCACACGGTCCGCGACCTCTAGTATCAGCAGAATGAACATCAGCAGGCCGCCCCAAAAGTGAAAATCCAAGGCAAAGACCTTCACTTCATGGGACTTCGTGATCAGGGTCCATTCCCCGCCGGGCACGATGATCAGAGCCAGCGCAAGCAGCAGCAGGACACGCCGTGCTGGCGTCAGTTTTTCGACAATTGCCCAGAAGAACTGCCTCGCCACGCCAAAAAAGTGATGGCTGCGAGAGGCGCCCTCGATCCGCGTGGGATCGACATCCTGGGAATACAGCCGATAACTGGAATGCGCATCTTTCCGGAACTGAGACCAGAGCTGATTCAGCTCCATGCCTTCGGTAACACGCTGCCAGAATTGTTTGGCTCGGCCCTCCGATGGCCTTTGTTGCGAGACTTTTTCCCAAGGGCGCAGAGGCGGCGATGCCATAAAAAGCAGTTTATTGGATTCAAGCGGCGAGCGACTGAAGCATCGCTCAACGACCCTCCATGCCGCCCCTCGTCAGACAGCCATTGCTTCCGCATCCTGGTCGCCCGATAATCCTGATCCATGCATATAGCTGGTTCGTGGATCCTGCTGATCTTCGCCGCCGTCATCGCCGCAGCGCTGCTTCTTCTGCTACACCTCACGCAGCTCGGCCACATCCTCCATCAGCAGATACCCGACCGTCCGCATCGCCGCCTCTTCCTTGCGTCGGTCAGCTTTTTCATCACCTTTCTTGCGGTGCGCCTGCTGGTTCTGTCCATCACCCACCACATCGGCCCATTCGGCTATGTGGAGATGGGCGGCCGTCACATCCATCACCTGGTATGGGGCATCCTGCTGCTGCTCATCACCGGCCATCTCACGTTGGCGGAAGTCGGCACCAATGGCACGCCGGGATCAATCTTTATGAGCCGGCTGCTCTCCATCGGATATGGCATGGGCGCCGCCCTCACGCTGGACGAATTCGCGTTATGGCTGAATCTGGATGCGATGGCCTACTGGTCGAGGCAAGGTCGCGAGAGCATCGACGCCGTCGTCCTCTTTGGGGCGCTGCTTGCCATGACCACGTGGGGAGCGCCGCTATGGCAGCGACTATTCAAGCCCCGGTCTTTAGATAGGTCATCTTGAGCGAGTGAAGGAAAGTATTTCGAAGCGCCATCAGGTCGACGGACACCACTTACTCTCAGATTATTTATTGAAGTAAGCAAGAAGAATGAGGGTAATCACTGAGGCGACGATGATGAAGCAGACGGCTTTCCATCTGGGCCAGCCCATCAGTCCATTTTCAGGGGCTTCGGAAGCAGTATTTCTTGTGGGTCTTTTCGGATCATAGAGGATTTCGAAACAATACCCGTCTTCACGCGGTACCCCTGATATGTATCGGCCGTCGTAAGATTTACCATCCGCATCGTACGAGAAGTTGATGACGAACTGCGCAACCTCGTAAATTCCGTCGGTCGGGACAGACTCATCCACGAAGGATGTCAAGAACGTACGCTGACAGCCGGTCACTACAGCTGTACTCGTCACCCAGGCGTCACTGGACGCTTCTTTTCGAGACTCAGCCATTGTCGAGATCATTCTACAAATGCTGCCTACTTACTGATTCACGCCCGAAGCCAGAAAACCACCATCCACCGGCAAAACCACACCCGTCACATAGCTCGAAGCCTCCGAAGCCAGAAACACCGCCGCACCGACCACCTCTTCGACCTTTCCAAACCGCCCCTGCGGCGTGCGCATCATCAGCTCCTGTCCGCGCGGCGTGCTGTCCAGAAGTTGCTGGTTCAGCGCCGTCCGAAACACTCCCGGCGCAATCGCGTTGACCAGCACGCCACGCCGCGACCACTCCACCGCCAGCGAGCGTGTCAGCGCCGCGACGCCCGCCTTACTCGCCGCATACGACGCGACCTCATGAAACGACACAAAGCTGTTCAGCGACGCGATATTGATAATGCGCCCCGCGCCACGCTCCAGCATTTGCGGCGCAAACACCTGGCAGCCGCGCAGCGTACCGGTCAGGTTCGTGTCCACAATCGAGTTCCACTCACTCTCTTCGATCTGCAGTGTCGGCACCCGGCGGATGCGCCCTGCGCAGTTCACCAGGATGTCAACCGTTCCCAGCTCCCGCACCACGCGGTCACGCAGGGCAATCAGGCTCGCCCGATCACCCACGTCCGACGCCTGCCGCACTGTGCGCCGCCCCAGCGCCTCGATTGCCGCAGCCGTCTCCTCCAGCGGCTCCATGCGCCGCCCGGTGGGCACAACATCCGCGCCGGCTGCCGCCAGCCCCACGCTCAGTGCTCGCCCAAGCCCGGTCGTACCACCCAACACCACGGCAACCTTGCCGCGTAGATCGAACATTGCAACGCCGCCCTGTGTTTCGCTCTTCGCTTCACTCACCAGATCTCTCCTCTTGTATTCTCTCGGCGCGCGGTCGAATGGATCCAGGTCAATCGTTTTCTTCTGCGCCTGGATGGCTTCCTGATGAACATGCCCTGAAATTTAACGCGGAGACGGCAAGCCTTCGCGAGTTTGGGATCCGAGATCGATCGCCCGCTGTATTTTCCTGATGCGCCCGCGCGAGATCCCAGTTGTAACACCAATAGATGGCTGCGAGTGAGAGTGCGCCCAGGCAGGGAATCGTCCCGTCCAGCGGCACAGCACGTGGGTCACTCAAATCGAACAGCGCAGGACGCCCTGCTTTGCACCCTGCTTCATACCGGGCGCCGATCTTCCAGGAACATCGCCACCTTTTGCCTGTAGCTCAGTGGATCGTGGGCCAGGGACCTCCAGGGCTGTGATCCAAGCCTTCGGAGTTGTTCCAAATGTCTGGCGGAACAGGTCTACAAACGCGCTCGGCTGGCGGTAACCAATCCTGAACGCTACTTCCTTGATCGAACGACCCGAAACCAGTAACTCCACGGCCTTCGTCAATCGGACTTGCCGTCGCCACGACTCAAAGTCGCTGCCAACTTCCTTGCGAAACGTTCTTTCAATAGTTCTGACGCTGACACCGACCTCGGCACAGAGAGCTGCCATCGATTTCGATTCAGCCGGATTCCGCAATATTGAGTCCGCCACCGCGCGTGCTCTCTGTTCTCGCGGCAGCGTCACAAAGGTGGGCATCGGAGAGGCATTCTGAAGCTGAAAAATGAGCAGGTCGCGAAGGGCACCCTCGTAGCGATCCCGCGTACGAAGCCGACCGACGCGTACGATCTCGACAATGAGTTCTCGCAGCAGCGGTGTCACGTGCAGCACGGCGCAACACGGCTCCAATCTGGAAGACAAGCCTGTCCGCAGGTAGAGCGTGCGCATCGAGACAGGTCCTGACATATGAATCCGATGGTGAGTCCGCGCTGGAATCCACAATGCAAAATGCGGCGGTATGAGCCACATGCTCTGACCGGAGGAAACTTCCATGAGGCCGCTGATTGCGTAGATCAGTTGGTCCGACCCATGTGCATGTTCGGGCACCTGATAGCTGGACGGATATTCATAGGCGAGCGTCGAAACAGAAATGCCCCGCTTCGGATCGTATTCTGTCAGAACTCTAGTCTGTCGCAATAGGGATACATTATGGCGTAACTGCATTCTTGCGACAACCGCATCGGGAGCTCACTATAACCGTATGTCGCAACTCACTGGACTTGGCAGCTACAACATCATCGGATTCGTTTCCATCGTTGGCGTATCCCGGGCTCGGGATTTTTACCGGAACACGCTTGGCCTTCGTCTGGTGACAGAAGAGCCGCCGTTCGCGTTGGTCTTTGAGGCGAATGGCATCATGCTTCGCCTTGGTATGGCTAAAGAACTTCCACCAGCGCATGGCACGGTTTTGGGCTGGCAAGTTCCGGAGATCACCGCGACCGTAAGAAGTCTCGGGCAAGCCGGCGTCCGCTTTGAGCGCTTCCAAGGCATGGATCAAGATGAACTGGGCATCTGGACTTCGCCCTCTGGGGCAAAGGTCGCCTGGTTCAAGGATCCCGACGGAAATATTTTGAGCGTCTCAGAACATCCTGAGCTGAAGAAGGGAACATCATGAATTGCCATCATGCGGTTAGTTCCCCTCGCGCTGTCCGCTCGTAAGCTCGCCAAAGCACGAACCTTCTCATCGCCTAGGGCGCATCCAGCTTGTAAGCCCGCCGCACCAAAGGTCCGGTCAGATCCCTCGCCACCTCAAGCGCCTCATCTTCGTCCAGCCGATGGTCTGCCACCAGCGTCGCAAGATACGCCGCATCTGTGCGCCGCGCCACATCGTGCCTTCCTGGGATCGAAAGGAAGGCACGCGTGTCGTCGTTAAATCCTGCTGTGTTGTAAAAGCCCGCAGTCTCGGTTACGTGTTGGCGGAAGCGCAGCATGCCTTCGGGGCTATCGAGAAACCACCACGGTGGTCCCAGAATGACCGACGGATAATGGCCCGCCAGTGGCGCCAACTCGCGGCTATAGGTCGCTTCATCCAGCGTGAACAGGATCAGCCGGAAGTCGCGCTCATTGCCGTAGCGTGCCAGCAGCGGGTGCAATGCGTGGACGTAGTTCGTCGGTGTAGGAATGTCCGCTCCCTGGTCGCGCCCCCACTTTGCCAGCAATACCGGGTTGTAGTTGCGCAGGCTCCCGACGTGCAACTGCATCACCAGCCCATCTTCGACACTCATCCGGGCCATCTCGCTCAGCATTTGGGCTCGGAACAGTTCGGCATCGGCCGGCGCCGGCTCATCCGTGCGCGTCACGCGCCGGAAGAGCGTCTCCGCCTCGCCTCGGGAGAGGTTGGCGGTCGCTGCAGTCGGATGCCCGTGGTCCGTCGCGGTCGCGCCCTGCTGCTTGAAGAATCGCCGCCGTGCCCCGAGGGCCGCCAGGTAGCCCTTCCAACTGGACGTGTCCTCGCCCGTCATCGCGCCAAGTGTCGCGAGATTCCTACGAAACCCAGCAAATTCCGGATCGACCACTGCGTCGGGACGGAAGGTCGGGATCACACACCCCTTCCATCCGGAGGAGCGGATTGCCGCGTGCGCCTCCAGGTTGTGGAGCGCGCTGTCAGTAGTGGCTATTACTTCCATCCTGAAGCGGTCGTAGAGCGCACGCGGTCGAAACTCTTCTCTGGCGAGGTGCTCCGAAATTGTCTCCCAATACACATCGGCGGTCGCCTTGCTGAGGCGGACATCGAGACCGAAGAGCTCCTGGAAGACATAGTCGAGCCATAAGCGCGTCGGCGTCCCGCGGAAGAGGTGATAGTTCGCTGCGAAAAGCCGCCAGACCTCTTGCGAATGCTTTGGATCGGCGCCCTCACGCAGCGTTTCCATTGCGATGCCCTGGCTGTAGAGCATCCGCAGGATGTAATGATCGGGTAGCAGGAACAGCGCCGTCGGGTCAGGGAAGGTCGCATCCTCGGCGAACCAGCGTGGATCGGTATGCCCATGCGGGCTCAGGATGGGCATACCGCAAATCTCCGAGAAGATCCTTCGCGCGATCCCGCGGACCTCCGGGGCGGCGGGGAAGAGCCGGTCTGGATGGAGCAGAGACATCCGGTCACCTTAACCTATTTGAAGCAGAACCTGCCTGACAACCTGGCGTTGGAGGCCACGAGCGTTCTATTCCCCGTGCACCCGCTCAAGCCATCCAAGTGCGCGCGGATTGCACCGGAAAACGTTTGTTCGATACCCAAATTGCGCTGTGATTCGGCTCGAAAAAATAGTGGGTGGCGATCTGTTGTGCACGTTTCTTGGATGCAGCTGGAGCCTTTGGAGCAAGGACGTTGGGAGCAAGGACGTTGGAAGCAAAGTGCGTGGTGGGTGCAATGCGTGTGTTGGATGCGATGACGGCTGGTCCGGCTTGTGAGGGATTCAGCATTGATGTGTCCCGGAGTTGAAACAGTGGCATGGCAACGGGCATCCGCTGTGGTCGCTCTAGTCTTTGGAGAGCTCGGCGTCGGCTAGCACGGCCTGCACCTGCATGAGGTGGTGGCGCATGGCGGCGCGTGCGCCCAGCGCATCGTGGGTGCGCAGCGCCGCGTAGATGGCGCGGTGTTCGTGGAGCGCGGCGTCCTGGCGGCGCACCAGGCGGGTGCGCTCGCTGAACTGATGGAAGAGCGGCGAGAACATGCCGGCCCATAGTTCGCCGACGATCGAAGCCAGCACATCGTTGCCGGAGGCGCGCGCGATGCTGACGTGAAAACTCTGGTCGGCGCTGCGGCTGTGCTCGCCGCGGGCAATCATCGAGGCCATCTCGGTGAGGGTTCCGGCGATTTCTTCCAGATCCTCGGGAGTGGCGCGCTGCGCGGCTTCCGCGGCGATCTCGCCTTCGATGAGGATGCGCGCATTCAGCAGCTCGATAGGGCCGGGACCGGTGTCCACCGAGGGTGCGGCGATGGTGTCGCGATGGCGCACGTAGGAGCCGGAGCCGGTGCGGATTTCAACCAACCCGGCGATCTCGAGCGCGATCATGGCCTCGCGCACAGTGGGGCGGCTGACGCCGAGCTGTTGGGCGAGAAGCTTCTCCGAGGGCAGCCGCGAACCGGGCGGCATGGCGCCGCTCTGGATCTGTCTGCGAATGCTGTCCGCGACCTGCTGATAGAGCCGTTGGTTGACGATGGGTTCGAGCGCCACGCTCCCTATGCTGCCACAGCCGGCGTTTCTGAGAGGCATCGAGGGGGCAATTGGGGTCGGCAAAGCGGTGTCTGGGGGCGCTTTTCGGGGATGTTTTGGAGCGCGATTTGATGTCGCGAAAAGGGGCTTCGGAGGCGTTTTGGGGCGCAATTGGTAGCAAAGTTAACGATATTCCGTGCAGCCATTTTTGCGCTAAGTTCGGGGTAAACCAAGAATCGCCAAGCAACGCCTTGCAGACGCCACCCCGGATATACGCCAGGATTGCTCACGGCGCAGAAGCTGTAAGGCTACTTGACGAAAGAAATGCCAACAGAGTAGGGTGCATGCGGCGGCAGAAGGCCTGATTTTCGAGATGCGTCCCAAGGCGCACGGGGCCGGCAGCAGCAAAGCTTTTTTCTGGGAGGCGAGCAGGATGCGGAGATATCAGATTGCATGGAGACGGCTGGCGGGGGTGCTGACGATGACGGCGCTCCTGCTGGCAGGCGGCTTGCGTGTTCATGCGCAGGCTACGACAGCGACCCTGGTGGGAACGGTGACCGATGCAACTGGCGCGGCGCTTGGCCATGCCACAGTCACGATTACAGACCAGAACACCGGTCAGAGCTATGTCCACCAGACCAACGACAGCGGCAACTATGAGTTCACGCTGCTCCCGCCGGGGGTGTATTCGGTGGAGGTGGCCAATCAGGGCTTTGCCAACTCGGTGACCAGGGGCGTGCAGGCGACGGTGAACACGACCAACCGCACCGATGTGCAGTTGAAGCCAGGCAGCGCGGCGCAGACGGTGACGGTGACGGATATGGCGCCAGCGCTGCAGACCGATCGCGCGGATGTGAGCCAGCAGATCGAGACTAAGCAGGTGAGCGATCTGCCGGTGGGCAACAGCCGCAACTTCCAGGCACTGGAGTCGCTGGTGCCCGGAGTGAGCGCGCCGATCTACGACCACTCTTCGTTTTTCGATGCACAGAACTCTCAGTCCTTCCAGGTGAACGGGCAGGCAGAGCTGGCGAACAACCTGCAACTGGAAGGCATTGACGACAACGAGCGCACCGGACTGCTGCAGGTGTACATACCGCCGGCGGCCGCGATCCAGACGGTCGATGTGACGACGAGCAACTACGCACCGGAGTTTGGCCGCGCTGCGGGCGCCGTGACCAACGTGGTGTTGAAGTCCGGTTCCAACAGCTTCCACGGCTCCGCCTATGAGTTCAACGAGGTGAGCACGACGGGCGCGCGCAGCTACTTCAACAACAGCGGAAAATTTCCACGCTTCACCAATAACTACTATGGCGCGACCATCGGGGGACCGATCTTCAAGGACCGGACGTTTTTCTTCGGTGACTTCCTGCGCTACAACAACCACCAGAGCCAGTTTCAGCAGACGACGGTCCCCACCGCGGCCTTTCGCAGCGGCGACCTGAGCGCGAGCCCGACGGCGATCTACGATCCGGCGACGGGCAATGCGGATGGGACGGGGCGGACGCAGTTTGTGAACAACCAGATTTCGCCGTCACGCTTCAGTCCGGTGGCTGTGGCGATTCTGAATCTGGTGCCGCTGCCGAATGTCCCCGGCGCGGGGACGGCGAACAACTACCAGCAGAACCTGGGCTTCGATCAGGATTCGACGCAGTTCGATGTGAAGTTCGACCAACGGCTGCGCGCGGAGGACCACTTGACCTACCGGTACAGCTGGCAGCGCGTGACCACCTTTCAGCAGCCGTTCTTCGGCGCGGCGGGTGGACCGGTGGGCGGTGGTTTCCAGGGCACGGGAACGAATACAACCTACAATACGGCGGGCGAGTATACGCATGTGTTTTCGCCGCGTCTGTTGACCGGCGTACGCGTGGGCGTGAACCACTACCGGAACACTGCGCAGCAGACGGACTATGGAACGGATGCTTCGACGGCGATCGGGATTCCCGGGGTGAACGTGAGTCCCTTCACGAGCGGACTGGCGGGAATCAGCATTCCGGGCTACGGCGGCGCCACGCTGACGAGCGCGAGTCCGCTGGTGGGCTACAGCGCGAGCATTCCCTGGAACCGCGGGGAGAGCAACATCGACGCGGCGAACAGCTGGAATTACATCCTAGGCAATCACTCGCTGAAGTTTGGCTTTGAAGTGCGACGGGTGCGCGACAACCTGACGCAGGGGCAGACTTATTCGCCGCGCGGCATCTTCGAATATGCCGAGGGACAGACGGCACTGTCGGGAGAGAAGACGAGCTTCGGCAATGACTTTGCCAGCTTCGTGCTGGATGTGCCGAACACGGTGGGACGCGACGTGAACGTAGGCTCCGGTTCGTGGCGGCAGACGCTCTATTTTGCTTATGCGCAGGACACGTGGCAGGCGACGCACAATCTGACACTCACCTATGGACTGCGGTGGGAGTTCTATCCGCCGGCCAATCCTGATCGCAAGGGCGGCTTCTCGCAATACGATCCGACGGACAATACGCTGCACGTGTCCGGTTATGGTTCGGTGCCTGACGATCTGGGGCTGCCCGTGCGTTGGACAAACTTTGAGCCGCGTTTAGGCGCTGCCTATCGGGCCGGTGCGCGAACGGTGGTGCGGGCAGGTTTCGGCATCAGCCACACGCCATTCCAGGACAACAACTACGCTTTCAACTATCCGGTGCGGCAGAATGTGTCCTTCAACTCACCGAGCAGCTATCTGCCAGCGGTGCAGACGGATGGCTCGATTGCGACGCTGGAGAACGGCTTTCCACCGGCGCCGCAGGTGGCGATTCCAGCCAATGGGATTATCCAGAATGCGCCGAAGAGTTCGGCCTGGAACATCGTGAATCCGGATTACAAAGATCCCTATGTGATGAGTTACAACGTGGCGCTGCAGCAGGATTTTGGCCATGGATGGGTGGCGGATTTTGCGTATGTGGGCAACCAGGGGCGACACGTTCCGGCGTACTACAACATCAACGCGGGCCTGGTGGCGGGTGCGGGCAAGAATGGCCAGCCGGAATATGCGACATTTGGCCGTACGGCAACGACCAACATCATGGCGTATGGGACCAACAGCAACTACAACGGGCTGCAGGTGAAGGTGACACGCCGCTTCCAGAACGGGTTGAGCTGGACCAGCGGGATCGCCTTCCAGAAGTCGATGGGCTTTATCTCATCGACGACA
>DASXGY010000051.1:0-3248 GCA_036488835.1 Acidobacteriaceae bacterium | reverse complement strand
GAAGGCAGTTGCGATGGATGTGACCAGCGCCGCTTCGATTGCGGCAGCCATCCAGGGACTGGAGCGGCTCGACATTTTGGTGAACAACGCCGGCATTGGATTGGTGGGCGGCATTGCGCAGACGGAAGAAGCTGATTTTGCACGGATGATGAATGTGAATGCGACCTCCGTCTACCTGGTGACCAAGGCGGCATTGCCGCTGCTGTTGGCGGTGCGCGGGTCGATCGTCAACATCGGTTCCGTCGCCGGGCTGATCGGCATCAAGCAGCGCTTTGCGTATTGCGCCAGCAAAGGCGCGGTGATTGCGATGACGCGGCAGCTTGCGGTGGAGTATCCCAAGGAACTGCGCGTGAACTGCATCGCGCCGGGGACGGTGCAGTCGCCCTTCGTCGAAGGCTATCTGCAGAAATATCATGCGCACGAGATCGACAAGATGCGGGTGGAGCTGGCCGCGCGCCAGCCTATGGGACGCCTGGGCATGCCTGAGGAGATCGCCGCGATGGTGCACTACATCTGTTCAGCGGAGGCGGATTTTATGACGGGCTCTGTAGTGAACATCGATGGCGGCTGGACCGCTGCCTAGCGACAAGAAAGAGAAGGAGCCAGACCAATTTTGAACGATCCCATCATCAGGCACGTAGAGGTGCTGGACCTGCGCTTTCCCACCTCGCGGGAGAGCATCGGCTCCGATGCGGTGAACAAGAACCCCGACTATTCGGCGGCATATTGCATTCTGCACACGGACAGCGAGCTGAAGGGCTATGGCCTCACCTTCACCCTGGGCCGCGGCAACGAGCTGTGCGTGGGCGCCGCCCGCTATCTTGGCGGCTTTGTGGAGGGGCGCCGGCTCAGCGCGCTGACGGACGATCTGCGGACCTTCTCCCGCCAGCTTACCGACGATAGCCAGTTCCGCTGGCTGGGCCCGGAGAAGGGCGTGACTCACATGGCGGCCGCGGCTGTGATCAATGCGGTGTGGGATCTGTATGCGCGCCAGCAGAACAAGCCACTATGGCGGTTGCTTGCCGACATGTCGCCGCGCGAAATTGTTCGCCTCGTAGACTTCCGCTATATCGATGACGCGATCACCGAAGCCGAGGCGCTGGCGTTGCTCGAAGCGCAGCTGGCGGGAAGGGAATCGCGCATTGCCGAGCTTCAACGGAGCGGATATCCCGCTTACACCACGTCGGTGGGATGGTTCGGTTTCTCCGATGAAAAGGTCCGCTCCCTATGCCACGAAGCACTCGCGCAAGGCTGGCGACATTTCAAGTTGAAGGTTGGCGGAGAGCCTGCGGACGATCTGCGTCGCGCCGCGCTGGTGCGCAGGGAGATCGGCGGCGATACGAAGCTGATGATGGATGCCAACCAGCGTTGGGGGGTGCAGGAGGCGATCGAGCGCACGCGGGAGCTTGCCGAGTTCAACCCGTGGTGGATGGAAGAGCCGACCAGCCCGGATGACATCCTGGGACACGCCAGGATTCGCCGCGAAGCCGGCGTGCGGATCGCAACCGGCGAGCATTGCCAGAACCGCGTCATCTTCAAGCAACTGCTTCAGGCGGGCGCGATCGATGTGTGCCAGATTGACAGTTGTCGGCTTGCCGGGGTGAACGAGAATCTGGCGGTGCTGCTGATGGCCGCGAAATTCGGTGTGCCGGTTTGTCCGCATGCGGGCGGCGTAGGGCTGTGCGAATATGTACAGCACCTTTCGGCGTTCGATTACATCGCTGTGTCGGGCTCGCTCGAAGATCGCGTCACCGAGTATGTAGACCACTTGCATGAGCACTTTGTTGACCCGGTACGCATTCGGAACGCGCGGTACGTATTACCGGGGCAACCGGGTTACAGCGCGGAGATGTACCCGCAGACGCTTGACGACTATCGCTTTCCGGATGGAAAGGTTTGGAGAGAGCTGCAGTGAAGCTGATTACGTTTCGTCGTAGTGCGGACGCGGCAGCGGAGCCGGGTCTGCTCGAGAAGGACGCAGTATATAGGTTGGCGCCGCTGGGATACGCGGACGCCGAAAGCTTCATCGCAGCAGGCGATGAGGCTCTCCGCTCGGCACGAGCGCTAATCGGCAAGGGAAACTCCATTGCTGTTTCCAGCGTGCAACTCTTATCACCATTGCGTCATCCGCCGCGCATCTTCTGTGTGGGGCTGAACTATGTCGACCACGCAGCAGAATCGAAGATGGTGGTGCAGGCGGTGCCGACCATCTTTATGAAGCTGGCATCCAGTATTACCGGGCCTGACAGCGAGATCGTTCTTCCGGAGAACAGCACACAGCCGGATTATGAAGCGGAGCTTGCCGTGGTGATCGGCCGGGCGGCCCGCAACGTGACGCGCGAGAATTGGCGCGACTGCGTCTTCGGCTACACCATCCTGAACGACGTGAGCGCGCGCGATGTGCAATTGGCGACGTCCCAATGGACGCTGGGGAAAAGCTTCCCGACCTTCTGCCCGATTGGCCCGTGGGTGGTGACGGCGGACGAACTCGCCGATCCGCATAGCCTGGACGTGCGTCTGACGATCGATGGCGAAACGTTGCAGCAGGCAAATACGCGCGACCTGATCTTCGATATACCCGCGGTACTGGCCTATATCTCTGCCATCGTGGCGCTCGAGCCAGGCGATATCATCAGCTCCGGCACGCCGCAAGGGGTCGGGTTGGGCCGGACACCGCAGCGATGGATGCGGCCAGGAGAAGAGGTCGCTATTGAAGTCAGCGGCATCGGCCGGTTAGTGAATCGCACGGTTGCAGCGCGTTCCGTCTAGTGTGACCGCGGATGAAATGTGCGCAGCGGGACTGGCTGTCCTTCTGCAGAGCGGGAGATTCGCTGCCCTGAGTTCTACTTCTGCGGTGGGAAAGGCTCTGCCTTCATCGAACCGTCGCGCTGCTTCAAGAGGACCTGAACCTTGCCCTCGGCGGCATCCAGCTCCTCTTTGCAGACGGAGGAGAGATGAATGCCTTCCTCAAAGAGCTTGATCGAGTCTTCGAGCGGAAGATCGCCCTTCTCGAGCTGATTGACGATGGTTTCGAGCTGCTTGAGCGAATCTTCGAACTTGGGCATGGTCTGTGTGTTTGCGACCTTTTGGCTGAGGCCGCAACTGCTTTTAGTGTAAGCCCTCTCCGGGCGACACGGCGAAGAAGTGGTCGATGAGATAGTCGCGAAGTTCGATGTTGAAGCGGCGCGTGTTCCGGGTGGCGTCCTCGGCATCGGTGTTGTATACCGCGAGGTAGCCACGATGCGTGG
>DASXGY010000400.1:0-11907 GCA_036488835.1 Acidobacteriaceae bacterium | reverse complement strand
GCGATCTCTTTAGTGGACATGAAACTCCATCACTGTCGGGGGCCGTCGCACACGCCCGGATCGGCTAACTAAATAGCTGTATCCAAAAGACTTGAGCCAACCCCGTGAGTATCTCTATTCTACCACGCGCAGCGCCCTTTCGGAGGCTCCCGGAGAAGCTTCTTCGCAGCGCAAAATCAGCACTTTGCGGTGGATTTTCGAGCCGTTTACCCGCCCGCCCAGCCACGGACGAAAACGACGATTACAAGGGAAGAGGTCACCCGTTAGAGTCTACGGTAACGCTCCATCGTTACTCCAAATCGGTGGCGTACCGTTGAGAGCCGTGCTAATTGCGGTCTATCTTCGATCAGGACATGTTTTCGCCCTCCTCCCAATCCGTTCTGCTCTGGCTCCGGGCTGTCACCGTCCTGCAGACGGCTTTGCTGGTGGCGGCCTATGTCTCCGTCCTGCGGAAGGACCGCATCTATCCCGCGATGCGCGCCTACCTGCTGGTGAATGCCATCGGCGGCGTCTTGGTGTGTACCTTGCTCGGATTGCCGGGTCTGCTGGCCGGAAGCCCATCGACCGTGTATTGCACGCTCTTCTGGGTGGCCTACGGCACATCGGGTGTGCTCACCTTCTTCACCGCGCAGCAGATCTTCCGCGATGCCCTGCAGCCGCTGCCCGGCCTCCGCCGCCTGGCTTTGGTGGCCTTTCGCTGGGTGGCCGTGGTCTCCGTTGCGCTTTCCGTTGTGCCGGCGATCGTGCCGCTGTTCTTCCGCGCGCATTCGCTGCAGGTCACGGTACTGCAGGCCATGCGCTGCGTCAGCGTGCTGGAGTTCTGCCTTGTGGCCTTCATCCTGCTCTCCGCGCAAGCGCTGGGCATCTCCTGGCGCAGCCGTATAGTGGGCGTCACCCTCGGCTTCGGCATCCTCGCCGTGGTGGATTCGGTTTGCTTCCTGTTCCTGCTGCGCTCGCTCTCGGAACTGCTGCCTTGGCTGCTTGTGCGGGAAGCGGGCAGCGCGATCGCCGCCTCGGTCTGGCTGGTCTACCTGGTGATGAAGGAGCCGAAACGAACCGCCGTCCGGGTGAATAGCATCTCGCAGTTGCAGAAGTGGAATGAGATCGCGGTCGCCCTGGGCAAGCCGGTGCCGCACATTGCTCTTGGCCAGCCCGAGCCGTCGCCGTTCTTTCTACAGGATGTGGAGCGGGTAGTGGATCGCGTGCTCAGCCGGAACGAAGTCGATCGGCCCGGAGCGCACTGAGCGGTATTCGCACCGAACAAAGCGAAAAGGCCAGAGCATCTGCTCTGGCCTTCGCTGTTTCAGAGGTGTTCCTGCTAGGCGCTGGTCAATTCCGCAGGTTCCACGGAGACGAAACGGCCGCTCTTGCCCTTGTCCTGGAACTTGATCTTGCCGGTGACCTTGGCGAAGAGCGTGTCGTCGCTGCCGCGGCCGACATTCAGACCG
This sequence comes from Acidobacteriaceae bacterium, assembly GCA_036488835.1. GTDB lineage: Bacteria > Acidobacteriota > Terriglobia > Terriglobales > Acidobacteriaceae > KBS-83. The sequence goes on along the minus strand of DASXGY010000400.1, from coordinate 10,459 downwards.
GGCTTGATGCGAGTGCCCCGCTGCCGCACGATGATCGAGCCGCCAGGTACAACCTCGCCTGCAAACCGCTTCACGCCCAGCCGCTGTGCATTTGAGTCGCGGCCATTCTTCGAACTGCCTAAACCTTTTTTATGTGCCATCGCTTAGTCCTCTGATCCTTGCGGGAGCTTACTTTTCAGCTCGATAGGTGGTGCCGTCTACTTCGATCTCGTTGATGCGTACCTGTGTGAAGGCCTGCCGGTGTCCCTGCAGCTTCTTGTACTGCTTCTTCCGCTTGTAGTGGAAGACCAGGATCTTTTCGCCACGGCCATCGCCCAGTACCGTCGCTGTTACCTTGGCGTTCTGCGGCTTGTCCAGGGCGCCCTCGGAGGTCGACGCGGCCAGCACCTCGCTGAACTCGATTGTCGCGTTCGGCTCGACCCCGGTCTTTTCAATGCGCAGCACATCTCCAGGCGCCACGCGATACTGCTTCCCACCAGTGCGGATCACTGCGTACATAAAACCTCCACAGCTCCACACGCGGAAGCCGGAATTCAAAAGTCAGTTGGGCGGATACATGCTTTAGCTGGTCCGAGCACTGCTTCCATCAGGCCGTACCGGATACGCTCGATGCGGGTGATGAATCAGCACTGCAGTCCGGCCTCTCGTCTGTTTTTCAAGACACAAGGAGGCGCAGGCAGGATCGCCAGAACCTATCCAGTTTAGCTGGAGACAGCAGCAGGGTCAACCGCGGGATAGCGGCGGTGACGTGGTTCCGCACTCTGGAAGAGATAAACGCCGAGCAGGGCGATCAACGGCTCCAGCGGATGCCGGAAGCGGGCGTGCACGGTCACGAAATAGTAGACTGCCGGCAGCGTGAGGAAGGCGAATGCGAAGAGCCACGCGCCGTAGACGCGGCGCTGGAGCGCCAGGAGCAGCCCCAGCAGTCCGGCAGTGCTGAGAAAGCCATAATTCAGGCTGCGGAAGAATTGGCTGGCGAGGTTTTCGCTTGCCGAGGGCACGCCGAACCAGAAGAAATCCAGCCGCTTCAGCGTATTCCGCACGAACAGCCAGCGGTTGGCCCGGATCGTCTGCCTGGCCACCTCGCCCCGCATCTGCGCATAGCGGTACTCGCCCATCGCGGTGTAGAGGCGAAGCTGCCGCGGGTCTTTGGCGGGATGGTCGTATTCCATCAGCAGGCCGGTCGCGCCGGGCCCATTGCCCAGGCAAAGCTCGGCGCCGAAGTTCGCCCGCAGCGGCACGAAATGATGGAAGATTTGTGCATTGCGCACCATCCAGGGCGTCAGGATAGCGAGGAAGATCACTGCGCTCAGGCTGGCGCCGGCCAGGCCGCGGGGAAGTGGCTGGCCGATAAGAATCCAGACACCCGCGAAGGGCAGGAAGAGCACCAGAGCGGGGTTGGCGAGTGCGATTGCGCTCCAGATCAACCCAAAGAGCGCCCAATCGCGCGCCCCGAAGCGCGCCGGCCGGTCATGGGAGCGTTGGCGCATGCGCAGTGCGAGCGCAATGGCGCAGGTGAACAGCAGGGTGCTCAAGCTGGTCTCCCATACCCAGCGAACCGCGTACTGCATGGCCGCCGGATAGAGCGCCCACAGCCAGACCGACCAGCGGCCGATGCTGGCAGCGCGGTGGGATCCGGAGGCTGCGAACGAGCGCCGGGCGATGGCCGCGATGGGAAAGACGGTGAGTGCGCTGAAGAGCGAGTTCAGCGTCAGCAGGATCCAGGCAGAGGTCAGGGTGTAGATGCCGGTGAGCTTGAAGACAGCGGCCATCAGCAGCGGATAGAGCGGGGCAACCCATGCTGTGGGTCCGGTGTGGCCGAGAAAGGGATCGGCATAGCCGTGGCCGGTGGCGAGCGCGCGGGCGATGCGGCCCATCTCCCAGCCGTACTCGAAGTGGTCGGGAAACGGCCGGATGCGGTAGGTGTGGGCGAGGGTGAGGTACGCCACGCGCACCAGAAAGGCCGCCCAGAAGGCGAGACGGAGCTGGTGAAAGCCAGGACCGGGGATGTCCCGAGCGGCGCTGCGCGGTTGCTTGCTGTCTGACGTCACTCTCATGGGTGTTGCTACCAGTATGCCGGTCGCGTAGCCCAGGAACGTGACGGGGAGATCGACGCGGGGCTCCGATGTGCCCCGTGCGATTGTCTGAAGATGGCTTCTCGGATACACTAAAAGCTCGCGAAGCGGTCTGGGCTGGCGCTCTTACGCCGCCTGGAAGAATTCTGCCGGGATTCTCCGCATGACATATCCGCCGCGTATTGGTTTCCAATCGAGTTCTGGAGTTTGGTCATGGCACAGGTATGTGAGGTTTGCGGCAAAGGTCCGCAGTTCGGCAACAACATCTCCCACGCGCACAACATCAGCCGGCGCCGCTGGAACGTGAACCTGCGCCCGGTGAAGGCGAAGGTGGGCGGCGGCAACAAGCGCATTCGCGTCTGCACCAGCTGCATCAAGGCCGGCAAGGTCACCAAGGCTTAGCTTCGCAAGCCGGCGGTCTCAAAAACAAAAGCCCCGCGTGTAGCGGGGCTTTTGTTTGTCCGTAGAAAATGCTTTTACTTGTTCTCGGGATCGAAATCCAATGCCGCCGAGTTGATGCAGTAGCGCAGCCCGGTGGGCTTGGGGCCATCGGGGAAGACATGGCCCAGGTGTGCGCCACAGCGGGCGCATGTCACCTCTACCCGCTCCATGCCATGGCTGGTATCGGTATGCGTCTCCACGGCGGCCGAGTCCGCCGGCAAAAAGAAGCTGGGCCAGCCGCTGCCGGACTCGAACTTCGCATCGCTCTTGAACAGCTCCGCATCGCAGGCGACGCAGCGATAGGTGCCATCGGCATGGTTGCGATAGAGGGCTCCGGAAAAAGCCGGCTCGGTCCCTTTCTCCCGGGTGATGTGGTATTGCTCCGGCGTCAGTTGCGCGCGCCACTCCGCGTCTGTCTTCTCTACCTTTGCTGTTTTCGTCTGGGTATTCGTCTCGGACATCTTCAATCCTCGCTCTCTGTCGATTCGCTCTCCTGGTGTTAGATGGACCGCCACGCGCTACAGGTGCGCGATCACCTCAATTTCGACCAGCCCATCCTTGGGCAGCCGCGCCACTTCTACCGTGGAGCGCGCGGGCGCTACCACATCATCGCCGGCGAAGTAGCGGCCATAGACCTCGTTCATGGCAGCGAAGTCGCCCATGTTCTTGAGGAAGACGGTGGTCTTCACCACCTGGGCGAGGCTCGCGCCGGCGGCTGCCAGCACCGCCTTCAGGTTTTCGATGACCCGCGCCGTCTGCTCGGTCACGCCGCCCGTCACCAGCGCGCCGCTCGCAGGATTGAGCGCAACCTGGCCGGAGGTGTAGAGGAAGTCGCCGATACGCACCGCCTGCGAGTAGGGGCCGATGGCCGCCGGTGCTTCCTGGGTGCTGATTGCCGCTTTCGAATCGCTCACGCGCCTGCTCCTCAAGATCTCGTTTTACCCATCATAAGTCGCGGCTCAGTAGTCGCGGATCAGCGGGGCCCCAGCGCGGAGAAGTGGCTGGCCGCCGCAGACCCGGTCTCATCGTCGCGCTTGGGCAGCAGGAGATCCATCACCATGCTCTTCCAGCCGCTGGCCCGTCGCTTGTAATCGGCGCGGAACGATGCAAGCTTCGAGAGGCGCCCCCAACGGCGAGCTGGCAACGTGCTCCGCATGGTGAGGAATGCATGCTGGCGTGCAAAATCGTCTGCGGCTGCGGTGCGCAGTGCGGGCGGGATCCTGCGCACGCATTCAAGCAGCCATTCGATCTCCTGCCTGTGCCAGTCCGCGCCTAACCAGTGCTCCCGCACGAGGTCGGCAAATGGCTTGTGGCGTGGCCCGGGGCCGGTGCCCACCTGCTGCTGCTGATGAATGCGGTACGCAATCAAAGACTCGTCGATGAGTCCCACGCGCCCCACGCAGGCCGCGATGGTGGCAAGCCAGCCATCGTGCAGCCACTCGCCGGCCGCCGGGCAGATGTATTCCCGCAGGTGCGCCCGAAACATCACAGTGGCTCCGGTGACAAAGCGATAGCGCACCAGCGGCAGCATGTCGCCTTGGCGGATACGTTCCCGGATGGCGGAGTTGAAGGTGAACTGGTCCCATAACCGGCCGGGCAAGCGCTCTCCCGCGTCATCGATCAATTCTCCATTCGAGAAGACCAGTTCCAGCCTCGGATCATCCTGGAGCGATCTGGCGCACCGGGCCAATCGAGTCGGGCGCCAGATGTCGTCCTGGTCACAGAAGGCGATCAGGCTTCCCGCGCACAGCCGCATGGCCCGGTCGAAGTTGACGGTGGAACCGAGATTGACGGGATTTACGTGGATGCGTACGGGAAATGGAACGGTAGCGGCGAAGGACTCGAGCAGCTTCACCGTCCTGTCGGTCGATCCGTCATCGCAGACCACAAGTTCGTCGGGGCGGCGCTCCTGCGCCTCCAGGCTGGCAAGCTGCTCCTGCAGAAATTTCTCTCCGTTGTAGGTACAGAGCGCGACCGAGATTGTGTCAGTTATCGTCCCTGCCCTCATCTCTGACGGAGGACCGCTAGACATGCTGCCCTTCCGGGTAGCGAGGCGGCATCTGTCGCAGGCGGAAAGCCTGCGCGGCGCGCATCCGCCACACACGCTTGTCGCTGCAGGAAAGCCGGAAACTCCGGCTCGTCTTGAGCAGCCACCAGCGGAAGAAGAGACGGTCAACGAGGTTGCCGAACTGCAGAACGAAGCGCGTCTGCGCAGCGAGCACGCTCCAGTGGCGCCACATGGGGACGGTCTCCAGGTCCATGTGCGAGAGGTTCTGCTGGAGCACGGTGCGCATCACCCACAATCCCTTGCCCTGCAGCCGCAATTGCTGGAAGACGGCGTGATCGAGATAGTCAAGCCAGAACTCTTCAGGAAAGCCGCCCATCTCCTCGATCGCACTAATCCGCAGCGCGGCACCGGAGTTATAAGCTGTCAATGGTTCGGCCACCGTGCCCGTGACATTTTCGTCCACCGCGTGGTGCTGGTTCGAAAACTGCTGGCGAATCTGCCACAGGAACGGCGCTTCCGGCGAGTAGAGACGCTTGCCTGCCCACAGCTTGGGCACGATGGCGCTGATTTCGGATTGCGATGCGACCGCCTCGGAGGTCTCAAGAAGCTCGTCCAGGTATTGCGAGGTGAGTCGCGTGTCCTGATCGAGTAGCAGGAGCCAGGTGCTGCCCTGCGCCTGTGCACCCTTGAGCGCTGCGTTGTATGCGCGCGCGAGACCTGCGTTTTCCGCGTCATGAATGTACTGCGTCTCAAACGGTGTGGTGACGGAGAGTTCATGCGGTTTGGGAGAGTTGTCGTAGATGATCAGCGAAATCCGCTGCGCCGCCTCCGGCCTGCCCGCCGCGACGTCGAGCAGTGAACAGAGCGCCTCGCTCTGGCCAGGGGACTGGTCATAGAGGACCACGACAGCGGTGAGGTGCGCGGCTTGGGTCATGGAAGTCAGCGAATCGATCATCAAGCTGCGCGATGTGTGAAGCGCAGTTTCAGGATACCGCCCGCCGCACCACCTGCGTCATCTGTCTGCGGTCGTTGGGTGCAAGACCGACCCACCAGAGAATGGAAACAGTCGCCACCACCCACAGAGCCAGCAGCGGAACAGGAACCGGCAGCATGGAGAGTCGCCGCCAGAAAGGCAGGCAGGCGAGCAGCGGCAGAAAACTGAGCAGCGGCCGCGCCACGCCTTCGCGGATGAGACGCAACCGCTGGACCGTGATCGCACGCTGCGTTCGAGGCATGCTGACTAGGAAATGTGCGATGACGCCCACGAATGAGCCGATCAGCGTGCCGGCGGCGACGCCGATCGCCCCATACCGTCGCGCCAGCAGAATGCTGAGAACGAGGTTCACGATCGCCTCCAGCACCGGCGAGACGGTAGCAAATCTTTGTTTCCCAAGCCCCACCACCATGAGCGCATAGGGATACGCAAGCTGGCGCACGATGTTGGCGGCCACGAGGACCTCCAGGTAGATCAGCGCATGCGATGCATAATTTACGCCCACCCAGATTCGTAACAGTGGAAAACCCAGAAACAACAATGGGACGCCGAGCATTGCGAGCAGCGCGGTGGAAAGGCGGGTCGCGGTCACCAGCAGTCCGCCTAACTCAAGCGGCGTGCGTCTGACCTGAAGCGAGGAGATGGCCGGGAGCAGCGGGCCCATCAGGTTGCTGACCAGCAGCAGCATGAAATTTGTTGCGCTGCTCGCGATCGCGTAATAGCCCGTGTTGTTGTAGTCGAAGTGCCCCACGATCGCGGTATCGAGCCCACTGATCAGCAAACCGCCGATGGTCCAGATGGTGAGAATGCCGCAATACTCCAGCAGGAGCGACGAGGTTTGCTTGTCGAAGCCGAAAAGATCGAAGCCGATGCGTTTGCTGGCATAGCGCTTCCAGCCGGCGAACTGCAGCAGCGCGGTAGTGATGTTGCACACTGCCATCAGCAACGCCATCTGGACCAGCGTGCCATGCATCAGCAAGAGCGCAATCAGCCCCACCGTCGAGACGACGCGGCTGGTCGCGATCAGCACCGTAGGGAAGCCATACTCCTGCAGGCCAGTGAAGGTGGCGAGGAAGACGCCGAAGGGAAGCGCGAAGGCTACCGAAAAGCCCACCGCCAATAGCCCGCCGCGTACGTCGCTGACGAGGGCACCGGGCATCTGGGTGAAGAGGCGCGGCACCTGCCATACCATGCCGAAGATGGCGAGAGCGCCGAGGAGCCCGGCTCCCACCATGACGGTGAACGCGGTACTGACAGTCTTGCGCGCCGCCATGGCGTTGCCGGCTGCGGTGTATTCCGCAACGAATTTGCCGATAGCGGTCTGCAGGCCGAGTTCGAGAAAATTCACATAGGCGGCGAGCTGCAGGATCAGCACCCATGCGCTGTACTCCGCCGTGCCCAGGTGTTGCACCAGAAAGTGCGGCAGCACAAGGGAAATGAGCATGCCCAGAATGACGCGAGTGAGGTTGGATGCGGACCCCTGGAGGATCCTGCGTTTATCGAGACCAGGCATGAGAGGCGAACTCGATCCACCTTATCAGAGGCGGCGTGAATTCAGCCTGAAACTACAGTTTGCTGGCGCGTTCCACATCGCGCACACCGGGAAGTGTACGCAATCCGGTGACGATTCGATCCAGATGGGAGACGTCCTCCGCCTCCACGATGAACTCGACGATGGCTTCGCCATCCTTGCCGGCGCGCGAATCGACGCTGCGGATGTTGGTGCCGTCGTCGCTGATGATGGCGGTCAGGTTCTTCAGCATGCCGGCGCGGTCGTCGCAATAGACCACCACCCGGACCGGGTAGGTTTGCTGGCGGCCGCGTTGGTCGCTGGTGTTCTTCGACCATTCGACGGAGATGCGGCGGTCGGCCTCGTAGAGGAGGTTCTGCACGTTGGAACATCGCCGGGCGTGGACGGCGACACCGCGGCCGCGTGTGACGTAGCCGATGATCTCTTCGCCACGAATCGGATTGCAACATCGCGCGCGATAGACCAGCAGATCGTTCTGCCCTTCCACTTCCAGCGACTCTGTGCGCGGATTCAGGTGCAACTTCTTGACCGTGTCGCCGGCCTTGCCATCGGCGGTATCCGTTTCCGGCGCGGTCGGCGCGATCAGGCTGGGCTCCAGCTTGTGCAGCACCTGGCGCGATGAGTATTTGCCAAACCCGATGCCGGCGAGCAGGTCCTTCTCCCCGCCCACGCCATACTCGTTGGCTACCCGCGTGTAATCAGCGTCGTTGAAGCGTGCGAGCGCCACCTTGTACTTGCGTGCCTCGCGGTCGAGCAGCTTGCCGCCGATGTCGATGGCGCGCTCGCGCTGGTGCTCGTTCAGCCAGTGCTTGATCTTGTTGCGCGCCCGCGAGCTCTTGACGAAGGTGAGCCAGTCGCGGCTGGGCGTATGGCCGTTCTGGGTGACGATCTCAACGATGTCGCCATTGCGCAAGCGTGTGCGCAGCGGCACCATGCGGCCGTTGACGCGCGCGCCCGTACACGTTTGGCCGACCTCAGTGTGAACCGAGTAGGCGAAATCGACCGGACTCGCATCCTTGGGCAGAACGACGACCTTGCCTTTGGGGGTGAAGGTGTAGACCTCCTCCGGGTACAGGTCGATCTTCAGCGTGGAGAGGAACTCGTTGGGGTCCGACATCTCCCGCTGCCACTCCACCAGCGAGCGCACCCAGGCGAGGCGTTGCTCGTCCTTGCTGCTGATGGGGCTGCCGTTGGCCTTGTACTTCCAGTGCGCGGCGATGCCTTCTTCGGCGATGCGGTGCATCTCCTCGGTGCGGATTTGCACTTCGAACTGATGGCCGCCGCCGCCCATGACGGTTGTGTGCAGCGACTGATACAGATTGGGCCGCGGCATGGCGATGAAGTCCTTGATGCGCCCCGGCACCGGCCGCCAGATGGAGTGGATCAGGCCGAAGATGGCATAACAGTCCTGCACGCTCTTGGTGATCACGCGCACCGCCAGCAGGTCGTACACCTGGTCCACGCTGGAGCGCTGCTTCTGCAGCTTCTGGTAGATGCTGTAGAGCCGCTTGATGCGCCACTCCACCCGCGCCTCAATCTTGTGCTCCTTCAGCTTTTCCTGCAGTGTCCGCTCCACCTCTTCGAGGAAGTCTTCGCCCTCCTTGCGGCGCTCATCGATGGCCGTCCCTACCTTCTCGAAGCTCACCGCGTCGACGTAGCGGAAGGCCAGGTCTTCGAGCTCACCGCGCACCTTGCCCATGCCCAGGCGATGCGCCAGGGGGGCGTAGATGTCCAGCGTCTCCCGCGCAATAGCCTGCTGCCGCTCCACCCGCAGGTGCTGCAGGGTGCGCATGTTGTGCAGCCGGTCGGCCAGCTTGATAAGCACTACGCGCACATCGCTCACCATGGCCAGCAGCATCTTGCGGACGTTTTCGGCCTGGCGATCTTCGCTGTTCGCGAACTGGATCTTGTCGATCTTGGTGACGCCTTCGACGATGTGCGCCACCTGCTCGCCGAAGAGCCGGGTGATGTCGTCCGCGGTGACCGCGGTGTCTTCGACGGCATCGTGCAGGAGGCCCGCGGCGATGGCGGTGGAGTCCAGCTTCATCTCGGCGAGGACGTGCGCAACCTCCAGCGGATGCAGCACATAGGGCTCACCTGAGGCGCGCACCTGACCTTGATGATGTTCGAGGGAATAGTCCCAGGCGCGGCGGATGATCTCGACGTCGTCGCCGGGACGATGGGCGCGCACCGTGTCCAGCAGCGCACGAAAGCGTGCGTCGATGAGCACTCGCGGGTCCGGCTCAGGGGGACGCGATGCGTCAGACTCCGGCGGCGTTGTACGCGCGGTCGCCATGCCTGATTATAGGCTGATAGCTTTTCGTTTTCAGGAAAGCCTCGCCAGAGAGCATTTCTACGGTTATGACCAGGACACCCCAGACGACACCCCGGCCCGTATCGCGACGGGCGAGACCCAAGTCCGCCCCACCGCGGCATACCCCGGCGGCAGCCCCGCCGCCCACCGCTCTGCGCGCTGCCGTCGTGAACAGACGGGCGGCGGACCGCCTGCGCGCGGGGCATCTCTGGGTCTATGCATCGGATGTGGTGGAAGTTACGGGAGGTGAGCTAGCGAAGGATTCAGGTTTGATTCCCGTTTGCGACCAGCGCGGCATCCCTCTGGGCACCGCGCTCTATAGTCCGTCGTCGCAGATTGCGCTACGGCTGGTAAGCCGGGAGCTGCTGGCGACAGAGCGGGAATGGCTGGCCGTGGTCGAGAGCCGGCTGCGCCGCGCCCTCGCGCTTCGCGCCACCATGCAGACGGAGGCCTGCCGCCTGATCTTCAGCGAAGCCGACGAACTGCCCGGCTTGATTATCGATCGTTACGCCTCGCTGCTGCTGGTGCAGGTGCTGGCCCGTGGGCTCGATCGGCCGGAGGTGCGTGCGCTGGTGACGCGCGTACTTGTCGAAGAGCTCGATCCGGAGACCATCGTCGAGCGCGGCGACGCGCGCATTGCGGCACTGGAAGGGCTGAACACGCCCGCGCTGGCCACGCTCTATGCAAAGGAGGCGAACCCGGCGCTGCAAACGACGTTTCTGCTGAACGGCCTGCACTTCGCCTACGATGCGGCTTCCGGTCAGAAGACTGGCGCGTTTCTCGATCAGCGGCTGAATTACGCGGCAGCGGCGGAGCATGCGCGCGGCGAGGCGCTGGACATCTGCACCTATCAGGGCGGCTTTGCGCTGCACATGGCCCAAAAATGCTCGCGTGTGACCGGCGTGGATGCGTCGCGCAGCGCGCTCGAGGTCGCCGAGCGCAACCTCGCAGCAAATCGAAAGCAGCTTGCCGCCGAGGTGGATTGGGTCGAGGCGGATGCCTTTGAACTGCTGCGCGCATGGAGCGACGCCGGCACCCAGTACGACACCATCGTGCTCGACCCGCCGGCCTTTGCGAAGAGCAAGCGAGCCATCGA
>DASXGY010000399.1:0-5482 GCA_036488835.1 Acidobacteriaceae bacterium | reverse complement strand
TCCCTGAAGCAGATACTGGACAAGATGTCTGCCATTACCGGCATACCGTCGCCCAGCATGGAGGTGCCGCATGCGGTGGCAATGGCGTTTGCATTCTTCGATGAGATGGTGACGGGGCGGCTGCGCGGCAAGGAACCACGGGCTACGGTGGAGGCGGTGCGGATGGGAAAGAAGAAGATGTTTGCCTCCTCAGCGAAGGCGGAGCGTGCGCTGGGCTTCCGGATTGTGCCGGTGTACGCGGCGCTTCGGGCGGCGATCGACTGGTTTCGCGCGCACGGATATGCGCCTGCCACATGAGCCATCGGATCGGCATTATCGCAGCACTCTCCGGGGAGTTGAAGCCCCTGGTGAGCGACTGGTCGCCGCAGCCGGACGGGGCATTTCTGACACAACGGGGCGACGTCGCGCTGATTGCGGTCGCGAAGGGCATTGGTATTGTGCGCGCAGAGCAGGCGGTCTCCATCGCGGAGACCTATGGCAGCTTGAACGCGCTGGTGTCGATCGGCTGGGCGGGGGGAGCGTCCTGCGGAGTGCAGCCGGGAATGGCCTACGAGGTGGGTGAGGTGATCGATCCGGCCAGTGGCGAGCGGTATGCCACGTCAGCGGGCCCGAGTCCCATCAAGCTGGTGACGTTGGATCACGTCGCGGGACGAGAGGAGAAGCGTAAGGTCGCGGAGAGTTACGGCGCCTCGCTGGTGGACATGGAGGCGGTAGCCGTGGCGCGGCTGGCACGCGCTCGCGGTCTGCCTTTTTATTGCTGGAAGGCGGTCACCGATATAGCTACCGAGGATCTGCCGGATTTCAATTATTTTCTGGACCAGGAGAAGCAGTTGCGCACCAGACAGGTGGCCACATACGCTTTGACTCACCCGCGCTATGTGGCGCCGCTGCTGCGGATGGGAAGAAACAGCAAGAGCGGCGCAGAGGCGCTGGCCCACGCGCTCCGAGGATGGATCAGCGAAGGAAGATATGCAGACAGCAACGGTTGAGAAAGAGACAGACCGTGAGCTCCGTATTCCGGAGACAATGCGAGCGGCTGTCTACCGCGGCGTGAACGACGTACGGGTGGAGACGGTGCCGGTGCCCCGCATCGGGCCAGGGGAAGTGCTTCTGCGGGTGGCGACGTGCGGCATCTGCGGCACCGATCTCAAGAAGATTCACACCGGCTCGCACTCGGCCCCACGTATCTTTGGTCATGAGACGGCAGGAGTGGTCGCTGGTGTAGGCGAGGGAGTGCGCGACTTCAGTGTCGGAGACCACGCGATGGTCTTTCACCACGTGCCGTGTGGCGACTGCTATTACTGCCGGAAGAAGACCTTTGCGCAATGCGCGGCCTACAAGAATGTTGGATGTACGGCCGGCTTTGAACCTGCCGGTGGCGGCTTCGCAGAGTATGTGCGGGTGATGGACTGGATTGTGCGCCGCGGTCTGGTCAAAATACCGGCTGAAGTGCCGTTTGAGCAGGCAGCCTTCATCGAGCCGCTCAACACCACGTACAAAGGTGTGCGGTCGCTCCATCTGGAGCCGGACGAGACCGTGCTGGTGATCGGCCAGGGACCGATCGGCATCCTGCTGGCAACGCTGGCCAAACGCACCGGCGCCAAGGTAGTGACCTCGGATCTCTACTCCCGGCGCCACTCCGTGGCACGCACTTACGGACTAGAGCATCCAATCGACGCCAGCACGGAGGATGTTGTGCAACGGGTTCGCGAAGAGAGCGAAGGCCGAGGCGCAGATGCCGTTCTGCTGGCAGTGGGCGGCAACTCGCTGATTCGCACGGCGATTGACGCGGCGCGTCCGGGAGGGCGCATTATGTTGTTTGCACAGACGCAGCATGGAGATGCTACGTTTGATCCGGCTGTAGTATGCATGGACGAGAAGACTTTGATGGGTTCGTACAGCTCGTCCGCTGAGATTCAGGATGAGGGCGTACGGATGGTGTTGGACGGTTACACACAGGGCTACGACCTGACCCGGCTCATTTCGCACCGGTTTCCACTCTCGCGGGCGACAGAGGCGATTGCCTTTGCCTCGGAACCGCATCCGGATTCCATGAAGATCATGATCGAGCCAGGAAGCTAGGCCCGGCGCAATCTGAGAAAATAAGGCGATGGCGACAGTCATGCAGGCAGCCGTACTGTACGGCAAGGAAGATGTCCGGATCGAGGACGTAGAGCGGCCTTTGCCCGGAGCGGGCGAGATCGTCGTTCGGGTTCGAGCCGCGCTGACTTGCGGAACCGACCTGAAGACCTATCGCCGGGGGTATCACGCCAAGATGTTGAACATGCCCGCGCTCTTCGGGCATGAGTTGGCGGGGGTCGTCGCGGCTGTGGGTGATGGAGTGTCGGCCTTTCGTCCGGGCGTTCGCGTTGTCGCGCTGAACTCTGCACCATGCGACCGTTGCTACTGGTGCCAGCACGCTCAGCAGAATCTGTGTGAAGACCTGTTGTTCAACAACGGGGCCTATGCCGAGTGGATCCGTGTGCCGGCGCGGATCGTGGAAAAGAATACGCTGGAGATTCCGCCCCATGTGACGGATGAACACGCGGCGCTCACCGAACCGCTGGCATGCGTTCTGCGCGGCCTTGAAGAAAGCCGTGCGCAGCGCGGGGACACGATGGCCGTGATCGGCGCAGGGCCGATTGGGTTGTTGATGATTCATGCCGCGGCGTTGTCGGGCATCCACGTGATTGCCGTGGTGAAGCATGATCAGCAGGTCACTGCAGCGCGGCGACTGGGAGCGCAGCACGTGGTGCAGATCACCAAAGTGAAGGATTCGATCGCGGCGGTTCGTGCACTGACGCCGGACCATCGCGGCGTCGATATCGCTATTGAGGCTGTGGCTCTACCGCTGACCTGGCAGTGGGCGGTAGACATGGTGCGCCGCGGCGGTCTGGTGAATTTTTTTGGCGGCCCGGCGAAAGGAACACGTGTCGACCTGGACACAAATCACCTGCACTACAACGACATCGAACTCAAGGCCAGCTTTCACCACACGCCGGCGGTCTGCCGCAGAGCTCTTGCCCTGATTGCCAACCCTTCGTTCGATGCCGACGCGTTTATCACCGGACATGCTCCTCTGCGCGATTTGGTTTCCGTGTTTCAGGGAATGATGCGGCGCACGAATGAGATCAAAACGGTGATCCTGCCATGATGACCGTTCAGAGCGCAGTAACGGATACGAATGCTCTGGCGGAACAGGGCTGGGCCTCGCTTCCATCCTCCTATCGAATTCCGGACCGCACGCCAACGCTCCGAGAGGCGCAGCAATACTGCCGCGAGCTGGCGGAATCGCACTACGAAAACTTCCATGTGGCTTCCTGGCTTCTGCCGAAACGCCTGCGACCGCATTTTCAGAGCATCTATGCCTACTGCCGCATCTCCGACGATCTGGGAGACGAAGTAGGAAGCCCGGCGCAGGCTTTGGCGCTGCTCGACATCTGGGGAGAGCAGCTCGATGCCTGCTATCGAGGCGAGGCGAGACACCCGGTCTTTGTTGCGCTGCGAGAGACCATCCGCATGTGCGAGATCCCGAAGGAGCCATTCGCCGACCTGCTGACCGCTTTCCGGCAGGACCAGACGGTCACTCGCTATGCGTCGATGGAAGATGTCCTGGCATATTGCCGCTATTCCGCCAACCCGGTGGGCCGGCTGGTGCTGTATGCGTGTGGCTATCGTGATCAGGAGCGGTTTGCATTATCCGATCAGACCTGCAGCGCTCTCCAGCTGGCAAATTTCTGGCAGGACGTTCGTGAAGACTTCGCGCGGGGGCGCATTTATCTTCCCCAGGACGCAATGACTGCTGCCGGCGTGGATGAAGCGACGATCGCCAATAGTCTGGCAACACCGGCGTTTCGTGCGCTGATGCGGGAGCAGATCGCCTACACGCGAGCGATGTTCGCGCGCGGCGCAAAACTGATTGGCATGGTGGATCGAGAACTTGCTGTCGACCTGGACCTGTTCACACGCGGCGGTGTGGAGATTCTGCGTGCGATCGAGGCGCGACAGCATGATGTGCTGTCGGCGCGGCCGACGATATCCAAACCGCGCAAGGCGCTGCTGCTGCTGCATGCGCTGGCTGGCCGCTTTGTGCCGGGAGTGCGGCCGGCGGGATCGATGGCTTGAAGCAATCGCAGCCAATAGAAGCCGCGTATGCCGCGTGCCGTGCGATCGCCAAACGAGAGGCCAAAAATTTCTACTACGCTTTTGTTGCGCTGCCTGCGCATAAACGCGACGCCATGTGCGCTGTTTACGCGTTCATGCGGCATGCCGACGACATCTCGGATGACGAGTCCAAGGATCAGGCGACAAGGCGTAAAGAACTCGCAGACTGGACCGCCGCCTGGCGCGATGGAGGGGACACAGCCGATCCAGTCTTCATGGCCGTCCGCGATACGCAACGGCGCTTCGATATTCCAAATGAACTGCTAGAGCAACTGATTCACGGCACCGCCATGGATGTGAAGCTAGAGGCGGCAGGTTGCGGTGACGCCGATGGGCTGAACACCTTTGCCACCTTCGCCCAGCTGTATGAATACTGCTATTACGTCGCGTCGGTGGTGGGTCTGGTCTGCATACGGATCTTTGGCTATAGCAGCCCAGCGGCGGAGAAGCTTGCTGAAGAGACCGGCATTGCGTTCCAGCTGACCAACATCCTGCGCGATGTGCGCGAAGATGCGGAGCGCGGCCGCGTGTACATCCCGGAAGACGATCTCAAAGGATCGGGAACCAGTGCCATTGAGCTGGCCCATGTGAAGACGGGCAGGGAACTCACCGAGCCGCAGCGGCTGGCGTTGGCGGGCATTGCGAGGCGCGCACGTGCCTACTACCACTCGGCCGATCGGCTGCTACCCCTGGTCAGCGCGGACAGCCGTCCTGCCCTGCAGGTGTTGGTGAGAATCTACTCGCGATTGCTGCAAAGAATTGAGGAGCAGCGATTCGATGTCTTTACCGCACGCGTGCAGGTTCCCACGTGGCGGAAGCTGCTCATCCTTTGCGGCGGCTTGCTGCGAATGTTGCCGCTGCGGCTGCGGGGAGCAGCGCGATGAGCGACCCGCGAGGCACGCGCCGTGTCGGAGTGATAGGCGGCGGCGTCGCTGGACTGGCGGCGGCTTGCGCGTTGGCGCAGGACGGCTACACAGTGGATCTTTTTGAGCAAAAACCCTACGTCGGCGGCCGCGCTTCATCTTATCTCCATCCCGGCGTTGGCGAAGTCATCGACAACTGTCAGCACATTGTCCTCGGCTGCTGCACCAACATTCTGGATTTGCTGCGGCGTGCGGGTGCGGAAGATGTAATGCGCTGGTCCGAGGGCATTACCTTTCTAGAACCCGGTGGGAGGCGGACGAAGTTGAAGCCCGCGCGACTTCCCGCTCCGTTACACAGCACGCCTTCGTTTCTGATGGCCGGGGCGCTCGGTATGCGCGACAAGATCGCGATTGCACGTGCCATCGCAGCGTTTCTCAGGGGCAGCCGCCCGGAG
>DASXGY010000301.1:0-3487 GCA_036488835.1 Acidobacteriaceae bacterium | reverse complement strand
CCCACGCGCTCCATGCCGAAGCGGTGCCGGCACTCATCCAACGTCGCGTCCAGCGATTCGATCGCGGCCGCCACCCGCTCTGTCAGTTCGCGCACGCCGGTTGCGGGCAGGTCTGCCTTCGGCGTCGTCGCTTGTGGCGCCCCCACCCCCTTAGGCATATGGCCCGCGCTCAAAATCATCAACTGAAGCGCCCATTCCGTGCGCGAGCGATGCGAATTCCGCCCCGGCCGGCCCTTGGACAACCGCTCTTCGAGTGTGGTCCGTGTGGCGTCCATGGAAAGCACCAGATGCTCGGCGATCTGCTGTACCGACCAGCAATGCGGCCGTCCCCAAGGATGGACATTGGCCGACGTCGCATCGAACCGGCAGAGCTCTGCGGTTAGATCGCGAAATACGGACTCGAAGACTGCGTGCATCGGCGCCTGAAAAGGGTTTTCTAAATAACTGCACGCACGATAGACCTTGCCCCCAAAGTGAGGCAAGTACGAAATAGTGGCAGATTTAGCGATATTGGTCCCACGTTCGTACTACTTCGACAGGGCGCGGATCGCTTTACGGGCCGATTTCGCGTCGTCCCCGTCGGGCGCTATCTGGAGGTAAAGCTTGTAGTTGATCAGCGCCTCCTCGGTGTGGTGTAGACCCGCCGCCGCGGCCGCCAGCCCATAGATCGCGTCCAGATTCGTCGGGTCCAGCCGGTTTGCCTCGGAGAATCGCCCATAGGCGCCCTTGTAGGCCCCATCGCGAAGGTAGAAGCGCCCCACCCGGACATCGTCCTGCGCCTTTCCCTGTCCCGCCAGGGAGCCACTTTGAATGTCGTTCTCGCTGGGTTTTCTCAGCCTGCGGCGCCCCTTATCCCGCGGCAGATCGGCGTTCGGGTCGGTGTCGCCCCCCGTCGCGTCACTCGCAGGATTGGAGCTGCTGCTAGAACTGCTGCCGGAATCGCTCGCGTCATTCCCGTTGCCGCTATCTTTCGCCGCAGCCGCCGCAGCGCCCTTTGACACGTCCTCGGGAAATGGATTCTCCTGCGCCGCAGCATTCCCAGGTTTCTGGGTGGCTGGCCGCTTCTGATCACTTGCGTCCGGAGCAGCCTTATCCGGGTTACCAGTATCTGGGGTGCCAGTATTTGGAGCGGCAGGAGCATCGGACGGCTGGTTCTGCTGCCCGGCGGCCTGCTTGGAGACATCCGCAGGGAACGGATTCTCCTGAGCAGCACTCTTATGTGCGGGCGGCGTCTGCTGATTCTGCTGTTTGGTTTGTGAAGAAGACGATTGCCCGCTGCCAGAGTCTGTCGTGCCGGACTGTTGCGCGATCGCGGGGAACGCCAGCAGGACGCTCGTCGCAAACACGGCTGCAGCGTAACGCGCGAGCGATCGCCCGTAGGTTCGCGTCGCTGTCGTCTCTGGCGTCACGTGGTCCATCCCCTCTAGCTTAATAGGACGCGGCAGCTACCGGACAGGGCTTCTATACTCGGGAGAACTTTTCTCCCCGAGGAATCCATGGGTCTGATCATTCGCTCCTCCGCCATCCATGCCGCCGGCTGCTACACCACCACACCCATCCGCAAAGGCGCCCGCGTGGTCGAATACACCGGCCCGCGGCTCCCTAAAGCGGAGGCCGATCAGATCTATGAGGACTCGCCCATCACCTATCTCTTTGGCATCGGCTCGCGTTCGATCGTGATCGACGGCCATGGCGCGGCCATGTTCCTCAACCACTCCTGCGATCCCAACTGCGAGACCAACGAGTTCGGCGACCGCGTCTGGATTCTGGCCATCCGCAACATCGCGCCCGGCGAAGAGCTCACCTACGATTACAACCTCTACGACGGCGACGAGGACGAGGCCAATTGCAATTGCGGCGCCCCGGCATGCCGCAACACCATGTACTCGACCGAGGAGATCGCCCGCCGAGAGCGCGTTGCGAAGCGGAAAAAAAGCCGTAACGCTTCTCAAGCACAATGAAACTGCTCTTCGTCTGCAGCCGAAATCGCCGGCGCAGTCCCACTGCCGAAACCCACTTCTCTGCCTATCCCGGTGTCGAGGCGCTCTCTGCAGGCACAAGTCCAGATGCGGCAACTCCCATTTCGGCCGATCTCATCGAGTGGGCCGACATCATTTTCGTGATGGAAGCAAGCATCGCAAACGGCTCGTGACCGCATTTCGCAGCCAACTCCGCCAGAAACGCCTCATCGTCCTCGGCATCCGTGACCAATACAACACCATGGATCCGGAGCTGGTTCGCCTCTTGGAAGCGAAAGTGAATCCGCATCTGAAGAGGGGAGCGAGCGTGCCTGACTAGATAGTTGTCGGCGTCTTCCCTGTCCAGCAGAGCGGGATTTCCTCACTGCGTGGGGACTACAATCGCGGTAGACCCAACATCGATTCGACAGATGGCCTACCAGGTTCTCGCCCGCAAATACCGCCCCCAATTCTTCCGCGACGTGATCGGGCAGGAGCACGTCACCCGCACCCTGCTGAACGCGCTTGAACAGGGCCGCATCGCCCACGGCTACATCTTCAGCGGACACCGCGGCATCGGCAAGACCACCATCGCCCGCATCCTCGCCATGGCGCTGAATTGCCAGCGTGCCATTGGCTCCCCCGAGCGCCCGACCTCCGAGCCCTGCGGCACCTGCGACGCCTGCACCGAAATCCGCTCCGGATCCGCCGTCGATGTCATCGAAATCGACGCCGCCACCAACCGCGGCATCGACGAGATCCGCGAGCTGCGCGACGCCGCCCGCTATCGTCCCGCGCGCGACCGCTACAAAATCTACATCCTCGACGAGGCGCACCAGATCACCGACGCCGCCTTCAATGCCCTGCTCAAAACGCTCGAAGAGCCGCCTGACCACGTCGTTTTCATGATGGCGACCACGCAGCCCGAGGACATCCCCCAGACCATCCGCTCGCGTTCGCAGCACTACGCCTTCCATGCGGTGCGCTTCGAGGACATCCTCACGCAATTGCGCTCCATCGCCGATCACGAAAATCTCGACGCCGACAACGCTGCGCTCGCGCTGTTAGCTGAGGCGGGTGACGGCTCCATGCGCGACGCGCTCTCCATCATGGATCAGGCCATCGCCAGCGCTCCAGTGGCTGCCGATGGACGGCCGCATCTCGAAGCCACGCAGATTCGCGAGCTCATGGGCACGGTGCCCAATACCGTCTTCGAGCGGTTGCTGGAATGGGTCGGCGAGAACAACAGCGCCGCCGTCATGACCGAGATCGATACCCTGCTCAACGCCGGCAACAGCCCGTCGCAGCTCGCACGACAGATGGTCCGCTACCTGCGCAACGCGCTGATGGCCAAGCTCGGCGGCGAGTCGACCGAGTTGCTGCAGATTTCCGACGACGAGCGCGCCCGCGTCGCCCGCACCGCTATGCTCTTCGCCGAGGAAGACCTGACGCGCTTCCTGCAGATCATGCTGCGCAGCTTCGACGAGATGAACTACCGCCAGGAGCCGCGCTTCCATCTGGAGCTCGGC
>DASXGY010000295.1:0-4417 GCA_036488835.1 Acidobacteriaceae bacterium | reverse complement strand
CAGATGAACCACGATCTGCACTTCAGCGCATCGGTGTATGGCTTCGGCGCGGGACTTTTCTTTCTCAGCTATGCCGCGTGCGAGGTGCCGTCGAACCTGCTGCTGGTGCGCTTCGGCGCGCGGCGCTGGCTCGCACGCATCATGTTCACCTGGGGACTGCTCTCGATCGGCATGTTGTTCGTGAAAACGCCGCATCAGTTCTACGCCATGCGCTTCCTGCTCGGCATGGCAGAGGCCGGCTTCTTCCCCGGCGTCATCTACTATCTGTCGCGCTGGTTTCCGCTGGCTCAGCGTTCCCGCGCGGTGAGCCGCTTCTACATCTCGATGCCGCTTAGCTCGGCCGTGATGGGTCTGGTGGCCGGGGCGCTGCTAAACCTCGGCGGCCGTGGTGGACTGGCCGGTTGGCAGTGGCTGTTTCTCATCGAGGGCCTTCCTGCGGTCGCGCTCAGCATTTTGTTTCTGCTCCACCTGCCGGATGGGCCAGAAAGGGCGCCGTGGCTGAATAGTGAAGAGCGCGGCTGGCTGCAAGCAGAGCTCAATAGAGATGACGCAGCTACCGGGACGGTCCATGGCGGCAGTGAAGTAGCCCACGCGCTGCGCCAGGCGCGCGTCTGGGTGCTGGGGCTCTTCCTGCTGTGCCTCTACATGGGGAACTATGGATACCTCTTCAGTGCGCCCGCGATGATTCAAAGAGTCACGGGCTTCGGCCCCACCAGGGTTGGCCTCATCGTTGTCGTCCTGGGAGTTCTCGGCGCACTCGGAATGCTCGCGAACAGCGCCCATTCGGACAAGAAAAGCGAGCGCTATCTGCACCTCGCCCTTCCCTGCGCATTGGTCGCGGCAGGCTTTGCGGCTGCAGGTCTCTCCGGCAGAGCGGTGATCGTTATTCCCGCTTTCGCCTGCATCATGATCGGGCTGTCCGCTATCTCCGCTCCGGTGTGGAGCATCCCAACGGGGTTTCTCTGCGGCAGGTCCGCGGCAGCAGGCGTTGCTGCCGTCAACATGATTGCGATCCTCGGCGGATTTCTCGGGCCCTATTGGATGGGACTCGCCGCCGAGCTGACAGGAAATTACCAACGCGGATTGCTGACCCTTGTCGTTCCCTCGCTCGCCTCGATGTTCATCATGTTCGGCATTCGCCACAACGCCCAACGGAACGCTCTGCCGTGACGGCAGGCAGCAGACGGTCAGAAAGGCTTGCCGTGGAATAAGAAGAGGATTATCGGCGTGTACTGCCGACGCTCGCCCCGCCCTCGCTCGTCGCGATGCTCATCACACTCGGTATCCGTTGCGACCCGATGCGGACAGCCACTTGGATGCGCCTCCTTCCGGAGTTACAGCTATCCGGCATGACGATCTATTTGGTGACGAAGACATACACCGCCCGAGAGGGAATACCGTTGGCGACGACCTCCAGCGTGCTGAGCCCCACCTCCTGGGTGCTTGGAAGATCGAAGTGAGTCGAGACGATCTGGTCTGATGCCACGGCCATGCTGCTGTGATCGTGTGTGCGGCTGTAAAAAACATGACCGCTGGCGAGGTTTGTAATGCGGACCAGCGGGTAATTGGTCGCGGCCTGCACATCATCTCCATAGGCAGCCCCCTGAGACATACCGTTGAACCGCAATCCCGAGGCTTCATAGGAACCACCGGGAGTGACAACGCGCGGAGCGTGCACGATCACGGGCGCCCAATCCTGCCCTGGCGATGGCTGGGAGCCGTATATCTCGATGTCATTCGAAAAGTCGGTGAGCAGAATCTGACCGGTGGGAAGCACGAGCATGTTTCCGAAGTAGGAGAGGTCAATCGGTGCGTTCGGGGGGTTTGCGACAGCCGTCAGCGATCGCCCGTTCCACTCAAAGAATTGGGATGGCGGAGCGAAACTAGGACTGGCCATCATAAGCACATTGCCGTTCGTCTCCAGCGTCGCCGGACCGTCCGAGATCGAGAAGTTGTCAGGAAATTGCGGACCCGGGCTCCAGCTTCTATTGTGCGTGTTGTAAATCGAGGTGTTCGCAGCTCCGCAGCTGTTGGCTCCTGTATAGAAGACCGTGCCGTCCGGCCTGAGCACCGCCGGTCCAAGCTCAAAGGTAGCTTTGGGCTCACCGCCACAATCGGCTGCCGAATCCCACAGCTGCACAATGGTGCTGCCCGCCGAGCGCCACGTGCCGGTTGCAGGGTCGTATAGTTCTGAGTTCGTTCCTTCCGGGTTGTAAGCAGAAGTGTAGGCATCCACCGCCAGAACCTGGCCGTTCGGCAGCAGATTCCATCCTTCTTCATCGTTGGCGTCGAATTTGTTCGCCCCTGTCGGTGTCCAGGTCAGGGTGCGGGCATTCAACAGCGCCGTGTCGGTTGCGCAGCAGTCCGCCTGCATGTAAGTGCCATTGGGAAGCACAACGCTCTGGGCATCCCCGATGCTTTGCCAGCCGGCCGGGGGAGCTACCGGCGTCCATATATTCGTCAGCGGATCGTAAATGGCGCCCTTTGCCGTCCAGGTCGGGACCATTGCGGTTTGCGCGGAGTTGAGGAGATATTCACCGCCTTCGATAATCATCCGGCCATCAGGCAGCACCGCGGTGGAGTGATACAGCGGACTGTAAGAAGCCGGCAACGATGCAATCTGGCTCCAGGTTCCATCGATGTAGCTGCCGTTCTGGTCGGGAGTCAGCTTCCACCAGTCGGGAAAGCCTGCGTCCTGAATGAGAACGGTGCCGTCCGTCAGCAGAATTGGATTCGAGGCGCCATCCGCCAGAAAGGCCGGCTGATTCGCCAACGGAGTCCATCCCGAGGCGCCGCGCTTGGCTGCAGACGCCACGTGCTTTGCCCCTTGTGGCGCGCGAATGGGATGGGGTATGGGCTTCAAGCGTTGCGCGCCGGCGAGCATCGGCAACGCAGTCAAGGCAAAGATGCTGAGAGCAAACTTCCAATTGCAGGTCATGGTATCCCCTTGGTAGATCAGATACAGAGCAGCGGATTCTCCCCACACCGTGCCCCGCTTCTCCTGGACAAAAATCCGCTCCGATTTCGCTGCTTCGGGGGACAGGTCGAGAGATATAACACTGTGGTAGTGCCATAAGCAAATCTGCAATTTCTTTGCAATCCGAGATCAGGCTGGATAACTGCGTATCGCTAAAACGGTTTTCCGCGAAACAGAAAGATGAGCTCGATGACCAGGATGATGACCACAGCCGACTCCAGCAGAAAGGCGCGGCTCTGGTTGAACTGGTCCACCATGAAGCGGTACAGATCGCCGGCCGTATCCAGCTTTTGCCGCACCAGATTCTTGTAATCCGGAACTCCTACCTTGGTGGCCGCGAGCCGGTAGAGTCGTGCAGCGAACATATCGCTCAGGAACTTGATGGCATTGTCCGCATGCTCGGTCAGTTCCATGACTTCGAGCAGCACACTGTAGAGCGCGTTGGCAGATTGTGCCATACGCCAGCGGCGGAGAAAGCCGGTGCCCTGTTCAAGAGACGTGTAGACGCCCTCCAGCTCACGCGTCAGCAATTCGTCGTAATGTCGAAACTCCAGCAACTGCGAGTTGGCATACTCCAGCAGTTGGATCGCCATCTCCGCTCCGGCGGCCGTGTCATAGAGAAACGCCGCATTCCATCCGATGACGGCAAGATCATTCGGATAAAACGAAATGCGCGACTGCAGCACCTCGTTCGACTCGCTATCCGCGAGCCGGATTCGCTCGCCTCGAACGATCTGCGCCACCAGCGGGCCGTGCCGCTCCAGCAATTCCGTGGCGGTAGGCAGCTCGGCAATCTCGCGCACGTGAAAGACGAAATAGTCCTCGCTCAGCCACTCCTTATATGGCTTCACCAGCGCAGGCGCGGCCCGCTCCAGGCGCTGCTTTACGATGCGCGCAGCATGAGCGGAGAAATCGACGTCCCACACCCACCGGCTGGCCAGACGGACAAGCGTCTCCCAGTCGCCGGTAAACGGAAGCTGAAAAACGACGCTGAGTACGCCGTAGTCGTAATACTTGATCTCGCCATGCAGCCGCTCGCCGCTCTCCAGCACCAGCGGCTCGATCGGCTCCACGACGGGCGGGCGTTCATAGCGAATGTAGCCCGGCGCGGGATGCTTCATGCTGGGCTGAGAGATGGTGCGCGCCCCGGAGAGCGCCCCGATGATCTCGCCCAGACGCGACAGCTTGATCTCTTCGCACACATCGAACTGGATCAGTACGAAGACCGTGCCGGTCAGCGCGGCAATCGGTTGCGGCGCTTCACTGCGCTCCGGATATTCCGAAGCCGCAGCCACCGCAGTTGATAGAAGATCCGGCATGCAAGCTCATCCTACGCGTCGCTTGGCCCGGGCTAAAAAGCTCAGCGCGCAACCAGACGGCGCTTCGTTATCGGCTTGAGGAGCGGCTCAAGTTTTTCGAGCGCCGCCTCCACGCTGATGC
>DASXGY010000289.1:0-23110 GCA_036488835.1 Acidobacteriaceae bacterium | reverse complement strand
GTGAACCGCCGCTCGGAACCTCCCGCCCGTATTTCGGAGCACGATTCCCCCCTCCGGCTCTCCTCACTTCCATCCCGCCTCGCAGGTGAACATGACCATCGCAGAACTCAAAGAGAAAAACATCACAGAACTGAGCCGCATCGCACGCACCCTGGAGATTCCGGGCGCCAGCGGCCTCCGCAAGCAGGATCTGATTTTCAAGATTCTCCAGGCGCAGAGCGAAAAAGAAGGCCACATCTTTGCCGAGGGTGTCCTCGAAATCCTGCCCGACGGCTATGGTTTTCTCCGCTCTCCCGACTACAACTATCTGCCCGGCCCTGACGACATCTACGTCTCGCCCTCGCAGATCCGCAAATTCGACCTCAAGACGGGCGATTCCATCAGCGGCAATGTCCGCCCGCCCCACGAAGGCGAAAAGTACTTCGCACTGGTCAAGATCGAAGCCATCAATTTCGAATCGCCCGAAGAGACTCGCAACAAGATCCTGTTTGACAACCTGACGCCGCTTTATCCGGAAGAACGAATTCGGATGGAGACGGTGCACGAAAACACCAGCGGTCGAGTGATGGACCTGCTGACACCGATCGGCAAGGGACAGCGCGGCCTGATTGTCGCGCCGCCACGCACCGGCAAGACCATGCTGCTGCAGTCGATCGCGAACTCGATCACGACCAACCATCCCGAGGTCGCACTGATCGTGTTGCTGATTGATGAGCGGCCGGAAGAGGTCACGGACATGCAGCGTTCCGTGAAGGGCGAAGTGATCAGCTCGACCTTCGATGAGCCCGCCGCGCGCCACGTGCAAGTGGCGGAGATGGTGATTGAAAAGGCGAAGCGCCTAGTCGAGCACAAGCGCGACGTGGTGATCCTGCTGGATTCGATTACGCGTCTGGCGCGCGCCTACAACACCATCGTGCCGCCGTCGGGCAAGGTGCTGTCGGGCGGCGTGGATTCAAATGCGCTGCAGCGCCCGAAGCGTTTCTTCGGTGCGGCACGCAACATTGAAGAAGGCGGTTCACTCACCATCATCGCCACCGCGCTGGTCGATACCGGCTCGCGCATGGATGAGGTGATCTTCGAAGAGTTCAAGGGTACCGGCAACATGGAGGTCATCCTGGACCGCAAGCTGGTGGACAAACGCGTCTTCCCGGCGATCGATATCCAGCGCTCCGGCACGCGTAAGGAGGAGCTGCTCATCGGCAAGGAAGACCTGCAGCGCATCTGGATTCTGCGCAAGGTGCTCAACCCTCTGTCGCCGGTAGAGGCGATGGAACTCTTGGTGGATCGCCAGTTCAAGACGCGGAACAACGCCGAGTTCCTGCAAAAGATGAACCAACTATAACTATCATGAAGGGCAATGATGCCTCGTCCGATATCAGGCGAGGCATCGCTGTCTGTGGCGACCGACCAAGAGTGACGGCATGTTGATGCATAGCGTAAGGCGGCACGATGATGAGGCCATCTGGCAGATTCTTGAGCCGATGCTGCGCGCGGGCGAGAGCTACCCCTTGCCGCGCGATATGAGCCGTGAGGATGCACTGGCTTACTGGTTCTCTCCAGGACATGAGGTATTCGTAGCCGAGGAAGATGGATCAATTCTCGGCACGTATTTTCTTCGCGCCAATCAGCGTGGCGGCGGCGCGCATGTGGCCAATTGCGGCTATGTTACAGCGCAGCACGCGATGGGGCGCGGCGTGGCTCGCGCGATGTGTTCGCATTCGCTGGATGTGGCGCGCCAGCACGGCTTCTGCGCGATGCAGTTCAACTTCGTTGTGAGCACAAACGAGCGAGCGGTGCGGCTCTGGGAGGCGCTCGGCTTTGCCGCGGTGGGTCGTTTGCCGGGAGCGTTTCTGCATCCGGCGCATGGCTACGTCGATGCGCTGTTGATGTATCGTGCGCTGTAAGGTCGCATGCCGGGAGGTTCGATGGGTGAGCTCTGGAACATCATGATCGGCTACTTCTTCGGCTTCGCCTTGGGTGTAGGGTGCGCGTTGGCCGTGATGTATACGATTTGGACCGGCGGCTACAAACGCGCGGTGGAGCATTCACTGTTGGCCGACCCGCCGGAGCGGTTTCGAACGATGCGGGTGGCCGAGCTGCGGAAGCAGAGTCCCCCTTCGCAACGCTGACCTGCTGCCGTATCACTCTTCCGCGGTTTGTCCATATTCGAGCAGGGTGACGAGTCCAACGCCGCCCACGATGTTGCCCAGCACCGCGGGCCACAGCCAGCGGAAATAGCTGCTGGCAGGTAGCTGATGGTGCAGCACAGCGGAGAGCACTTCGCCGCTGCTGGCGATGCAGTGCGCGAAATGGCCGAGTCCTACGACGAAGGCCAGCAGCCAGATAAGCAGCATGGATCCACTGATAGAGTGACTGCCGCTGACCAGCCAGGCGACGAGCGCGATGATCCAGCCTCCGATGATAGCGCTCCAGAAGATGGTGGAGAGCGAATGATTGGCGATCTCCGTGCCGATGACGGCAAGACTGTCGACATATTTTGGCTGCAGCGCGTCGGTGCGAACGGCGAGCGCGGCAAATGCTAGCGTGCCCAGGCAGTTGCATACGAGCACGATGGTCCAGAGCCGCAGAGTCGCCCAGTAATGGCGGCGCTCGCTCAGCACCAGGGCTATGGGGTAGAGCGTGTTCTCCGTAAAGAGCTGTGCACGTCCGAGAATGACCGCGATGAACCCGATGGGGTAGAGCAGGGTGGTGATGAAGTGAGCGAAACCACTGGTGCCCAGCTCCGCGCGCGAGATGGCTGTGGCGAGGCCCGTGAGCCCCATGGTGACCCCGCCGGCGAACCCGGAGACGGCCAGACTGCGCGCAGGGCGGCGCAACTCCTGCCGCGCATTCTTTTCTACCTGAGCAAAGATTTGGATCGCGGTGGGTCGCTCCAGGTCCTGCTGTACCTGTGTTGCAGATGTGTCCCCTTCGCGGGAGAGGTTCTTTCCAGTAATGCGGATCGGCATGGTGCTCCTTGACCGCACGTGATCAGTCCAGTAATCAGGGCGTGACTGAGCGTGATTGTATATTCGATTTCTGCATTTGCTCTACGATCTCATTCAGTTGCGTATCTAGGTCGTCGAATGTTTCTTGCTCCCTACTCAACTGTTGTTCGGCATCGGCTTCGGCGGTGGCACGTTCATTCTCCGTAATATGAAGTGCGGCGATTGACGCTCTTGCGTGGTTCCGATTTTCGACGAGCTGAGTCTTTTTCACCTCGTCCGAAGTTGAGCTTAGTTCGTCCTCAAAACGCTCAAGGTCCACGGAATCATGTCTTTCCTCATCCTGCGCCTGAGAAAGTCTAAGACGAGTGTCATTCAAACGTTGGCTAGCATGATTAAGCTCAGCCTGTTGAGTCTGTAGGCGTGTCAGTAGAATCTGACTTGCCTGTATTCTTGCCCACGAGGAGATGAAGTCCCTATGCATCGCGCGGACCTCAACAAGTAAGGCTTGCAACGTCTGCGTTTCAGAAGGTGCTGTCTGAGCAAAACACATCGAACTCATCAGGGCCGAAACTACAACGCAACTAATTTGTTTGACCATGCTTCACCTCGGGAATTCAGTCTAGCCGCTTCAGAGCGTCAATTGTCCAACGCTGAGTTTCTTG
Source organism: Acidobacteriaceae bacterium (assembly GCA_036488835.1). Lineage (GTDB taxonomy): Bacteria > Acidobacteriota > Terriglobia > Terriglobales > Acidobacteriaceae > KBS-83. Next base: position 19,500 of record DASXGY010000289.1, on the reverse strand, counting down.
CGCAGCCATCCAAAGCTCTCCGGCGAGAGCGTGCCTGGCATCTGCACTCCGCGTGCCGGTTCTCTCGTGGAACGGCTGCTCCGAACTGATATCTGCTATCACACTCTCGGTGCTTTTGCTTTAAGCTAGCGCCATGAGCACGATGGAAGCCACGCGGCGCATGGCGCTTGCGGGCATACTTGGGATGAGCGCAGGCCTGCTGACACCGTGCGTGGCGCAGCAGGGAAGCGCGGCGACGGCACAAGCGGCCGGCGTTTTGAAGCCAGCGGATATGAGCAGCCTGACGCCGGAGCAGGTCTTTTTTCGCGGACAAAGTGCAACGGTGCAGATGCGCAATAGTGGAGGCATTCGCTACGCAGATGGCATGTTCACGCTAATGGCTCTAGTGGACACCTCAGGCTATTCCAGCGGCATCCAGCAGCGCTACCAGGCCTACCTCATCACCGAAGTGCCGCTGCAACTGGGCGACGGCGCCACGGCGCGCACACTCGCTCCGGGAGCCTACGGGGTCGGCTTCATTCAGAACGATCGTTTCGTTGCAATGGATGTGGGTGCGCATGAGTTGCTGAATGTGGGCAGCCACCACGATGCGGAGCTGCATCGTCCGACGCCGCTACAAGTGCTCGATACGCCGGCGGCGGGAACCTATCGCTTTTACGAAGGGCGATCGTTCGTCACGCTGCGGCGTGCGCCTTAGAAAACGGCGGAAAGAGAAAGGCCACACTCGGCTGAGTGTGGCCTTTCTGTCCGGTGAGTTGAGTTAGTTGGATGTGCCTACCAGTACCTGGACCGGCAGGTTATGGGTGAGAGTAATGTTGGTGGTCGCGGTTGCGGTGACGACCACTGTATAGGTGCCCGCAGGGACGGGAGTAGCCGGGCTGGTTGCCGGGCTGCCGCTCGTTCCTCCGTTGATGCTGCCGTTCGACTGGTTCAGGGATGGCAGATTTGCACCGCAGCCGCTCATGCCGAAGGCCACGATGACCATGACGCAGGCTCCCAGCAGCGACTGCCACTTGCGCCGGCGTGCGGGCAATCCGAGTAGGAAGATGCAAGCCAGAGTGGTGCCGCCGCCAGCGATCCACCAACGGGTGGCTGGCTGCGCGGGGGCGGTGTTGGTTGTGATGGCGTAACCGGTGGCTGGGCCTACATACAGCGGCAGAGTGATGAAGCCCGTATTGCTGGTGCCAAACTGCACGCTGGTTGTGGTGCCAGAGGGCCCGCTAGTGAAGCCGCACGCCAGGCCGGCTGGAACGGCGGATGTAACGCCTGCCAGGCTGTAGCCTGTGATGCTGCAACTCAGGTTGATCGGCGTCGTGCTATAGGCACTCGCGAAGTTGTAAATCGAAGTGAGCCGCAGGTTATAGGTAGCAGACGTCGCTCCGCTAGCCACCAGCGGAGCCGACTGGTTGACGGTTGTGTCCGTCTGCAGCGAGAAGTCGGCGCTGGTGCGGTCGTCGATGATATTCACAATCTGGTTTGCGGAGGACGGATTTGACTGCGAGCTGCCGCCGAATAAACCGCCGGCCGAGTACCAGCCGTCGTAGAGGACTGTGATCTGTACCTGGCCTGAAGGCAATCCGAGATATCCATTCAGCTGGGGAATGGTAAACGTCGCGTTGCCGTTGGTGTCGATGGTGAGACCGCCGCTTGTGAGGAAGCCGCCCGACCAGGTAGCCGGTGTGAGCAGAACGCCGTTGGCGTAGACCAGGAACACTGCATCCTGCGGAGTAGTGGTCTTCACATGCATGTGGAGTGTGAGAGAGTCCAGAACGGGGAAGGTCGGGTTGGGGGTGGTTGGATAGGTGCCGGTGCCGCCGGGATAGGTGCCGTAGTTATCCGTGATGGTGAAGGTTGTGGTGGAGCTGTAATTCGTCTTTGCGGTGGTGGCGTTGAACGAGACGGGGCTCGAGGCGGAGCCGGTATAGTTCGATGGCGTCGTAGGCGTGTAGGTTGCGATGATACTTCCGCCATTCGTCTCGCTCTGGCTCACCGTGATACTGGCGGTTGCGATCGCATTGCCACTCGGATCAAAGCCGGGAGTGAGGGTTACGACCTGTTGAGGATTCGTGGAGAAGGTGACGGTTCCGGCGGGTGCGGTTCCGTTGCTGGGCAGTGTCGCCGATGTCACGATTGCCGTGACGCCAAGCGTCTGCGTGCTTCCGCTCTGGCCAGTATCTAATTCAGGCGAGTTGAGGACTGTCGTGGTGGCAGCCTGAGTTATGGTGACAACGAAAGGACCGGCGCTGCAGCCGGGGTTGAAGGTGGCGCTTGGCGGATAGGTAAGAACGAGGGAATGTGAGCCGAGGGCCAGCAAATTGGAGGTGAAGGTTGCCGCGCCTTCGGAATCGAAGGGGAGTGCCGTGATCTGTACCCCGTTGTCGAATACCTGAATGGAGCCGGAAGGCGTACCGACATTGTTTGTGGTTGTCTTGGAATACGGTTCAACGGTGACGATGACGGGCGAGCCGTAGGGAATAGTTACCGGGCTTGTCAGGCTGACATTGCCGGGGTGGATGTAGGTCACCATCTGGCAGGCTTCCGGCGCCACGGTGATGTTGTAGGGAGTGCTGACGCTGGGGGCGTAGGTGCTGTCTCCGGCATAGCGGGCATAGACGTTGTAGGTGCCACCGGGCAGCAGGTTCCAGGTGTCGTTCGCGGTGCCGCTGGCGAGGGTCAGGCGCTCTACAGCCGCTTCGGCCGCTAGCGGGCTGGCGGTAAAGATGCCAACGTCGCCGGTTGGGGTGCCGCCGCTGGCGGAGGCAGCGACCGCCATCTTGAGCACGGCGCTGTGTGTGGTGCAATGCGAGCTCACGCCGTTAGTGACGCACGTCGGCAGGGCGTTGCCGGTCGAATCGGTGATGCTCAGAGTGACTGAGCTCGTCTTGATGTTGGGAGCCTTGTAGCCAGATACGAAGCTGGTGATATCGAAACTGCCCAGGCCGGTAGCCGCGTCGTAGCCGGTCCCGGCGGCGAAGCCGGTCATGTGGGTGCCGTTGCAATTTGTGCTGCTATTGCCAGTGCATGCCAGCTCGTTGGTCCCGCGCGTGATGTCGTTCGAGATGATTGTGGAGCCGAGCTGGGAGTAGAGAGCCGGGTTGACGTTGCCCAGGCCGAAACGCGTGCCCGAGTTATATCGTTCGACGGCAAGCGCGACAGCGCCGGCAAAGACGGCGCTCGAGGCCTCTGTGCCGCCCGAGTACGTGAACTGTACCGTTCCGGTGGAGAGGCAATCCGTGGATTTCATGCAGAACATATAGGCTGTGTTGTTGTAGCCCTCGCTATTGTTAGCACCCGTGCCGGCGAAGAATGAGACATCGGGAATAACGCGCGCTGCGCCGCCAATGGCTACGGCCTTGGCATTCGCGGTCTGGTACCAGGGCATAGGGTTGGGCGCGGAGACGCCATCCAAACCGGCGGTGCTGGGTCCGCCGCCGCTGGCCAGCTCTACGGACGTGGTAGCGGTAGCGCTGTATGAGGTACCGTTGCCGCCTGGCCCGTAGCTGTCGTTCCACACCTGCTCCGGAATATATTTCAGTGCCGACTTGTAACCCGTGTTGGTAGTGCTCCAATAAGTGCCGCCGCCGCCATAGTAAAAGTCTGTACCGCCGACTGCGGTCAGGTAGGGAGACGTGGCATAGCCGTTGACGGCGTAACCGGTGGTCGCACTTCCGGCTGTGCCCGCCACCTCGCATCCGGCTGAACCGCTATTGCCGCTGGCGGCGACGAAGGTGATGCCCTGGGCGGCAGCCTGCTCTGCTGCATCGTTGACGAGTTGTATCGCTCCGGAGCCGATGGCCGTTTCGCATGACTGGAAGCCGTTCAACAGCACCTGCACCTGGTTGTCCGCGACCGCGCGAAGAAGTGCGAAGAAGATGCCGGAGTCGTAGTCTGTGGTCGCCGAGTTGTAGTAATAAATGGTTGCGTTCGGAGCTACTGCGCTGACGAGCTCAATCTGCTTGTACGCGATGTATGCATCGTCATTCGAACCCGGATCGTTGCCATCCACTACGACTACAGGAGGGTTGGTGCCAAGGCCGAAGGTGGTTCGATAGTTGTTGATGTAGGAGACGTTGATATCCGAATCGCCCAGGATGCCGACGTTGACGTTCGTGCCGCCCAATCCCTGGGCCGTCGCTGCGGGGATATCGTAGATGACCGAAAGATCAGCCGGCGAGACGCCATAGGTATCCGGATTGGTGGCGGTGATGGTGTAGAGCGGCTTGAGGGTATGGGTGGCGGGGTCGAATGTGGCTTGCGTGCCGCCGCCCGAACCACCCTCGACTCGGAAGTTGTTCAGCGCGGTAAAGCCGGAGACGACGCTGTGCAGCGCGGCCGGAATCTTCGGAGCGGAGTTGTTTGCGTAATATGTCTTGCCGGCGACTGAGTAGGCATGTATCTCTGTCTGGAAAGTCGAACGGATCTGTCCGGCGGTAGCGCCTACTTCGATGGCCATGTGGCTGCTGTGGACTCGTCCAACACTCATGCCTTGCGACGAGAGATAGCTGGTGACGGTCTGCACATCGGAGTCGGCAACGCCGAAGCGCTTGCCGAAATCTTCCGGCGTAAGCCACTTGTGATAATTAGGAGAGCTCGGGTCCTGCTGTGAAGCAATGAGCGCCTGCAGTGCGGATTCCTGCTCCGGTGAGCGCTTCAGGACAAGCAGCATGCGTCCGCTCAGATTCTCCGGCGCGACGCCGCGATCGAACTCCGCGCGCGCCCAGGGATGCACCTGGCCGGGAAGCGATACCATCGCCGAGCTCCCTACCTCGCCGGCGATGCGCGGAGTGGCCTGTGCGTGCGCAATACCTGTGCCGCCGAGACTGAGAAGTCCTGCGCCAACCAGAGGAAGCGCAGCGAGCGCCTGGGCAAAGAGAGAGAGGTTCCGAGACATAGCCATCCTGCCATCCATCTCCACCGCGAGCCTGCTGAGCGCTGCTGGTGGTCGGAAGAGAAGTTGAGGCTCGCACGCAAGCGCTGCCGCCTGTATGGGAGCCCGGTTGCGAGTCAAAGGTATGCGTAAAATACAGCTCGCAGTGGGGACATTATGGCGTGCCCGGCGTCCGGTTCCTGTGCCACGAAAGTGCAAGCCTCGGCGCACAAAAAGGGTGCGTGAGGCGAAAGGTGTGACGAAAGTGGCAGAATTGGTGGCGCTTTTTCCGAAACGGAACGGAAAGCAAAAAGGGCCGCCCGAAGGCAGCCCTCAATCAGGTAACTAAAAGCAGTTACAGAATCGCTATTGCTGCCACCCACCGCCCAGGGCGTTGTAAAGCTGCACCAGCGAGAGCATCTCCTCCTCACGCGCGGAGGCCAGCGTCAGCTCGCTGGAGAAGAGATTGGTCTGATTGGTGAGCACTTCGAGATAGGCGGAGTAGCCACCCTCGTAGCGCATGTTGGACAGATTTACGGCGTCACGAGAGGCAATCACAAGACGTTCCTGCTGCTCGCGAAATTCGCGGAACTTCTGGTAAGCGATAAGAGCGTTCGAAACGTCCTGGAAGGCCTGCGCGATGGTTTTCTTGTAGGTGAGGACGGCTTCCCGCTTCTGAGCCTCGGTGAGACGGACATTGTTACGTATTCGGCCTGCAGTGAAGATGGGGACTGTTCCTGATGCGCCGTAGGTATAGGCAAAGGTTGAGTCTTGGAAGAGGGTGTTCAACGCATTGCTGCCCGTGCCGACCTGGCCGGTGAGCGAGATCGCCGGGAAGTATTGGGCCTTGGCTACGCCGATCTCCGCATTCGCGGAGATGAGCGTCTCCTCTGCCTGGCGGATGTCGGGGCGACGCTCAATCAGCGAGGAGGGGAGTCCAGCCGGAACGACCGGCATGCGCGGCTGCTGGTCGATAGGCAGGCCGCGGGTGATAGGTCCCGGGTTCTGACCCAGCAGTGTCTGCAGCGCGTTCTCCTCCTGCGCAATCTGACGCTCGAGATCGGGAATCGCGGCTGCCGCAGTACTGACCAGTTCCTCCGCCTGGCGTACATCGAGCAGGCTCGTGTTGCCGCCTGACTCGAGAGTCTGCGTGAGTCGCAGCGACTGCTGACGAGAGGCGAGTGTGCGCTGTGAGATTTCCAGCTCCAAGTCGAGCGTGCGCAACTGAAAGTATCCTTGAGCGACGTCGAGGATGAGGGTGTCCATGACCTCGCGCTGCGACCACTGGCTGGCCAGCAGTTGTGCGCGCGCCGCCTTGGTGGCGTTGCGGTACTGGCCCCAGAAATCAAGATTCCAGGAGGCTGAAGTGGACAGCTCGCCAATGTGCGAGATGAAGGAGCCCAGCCCGCCGAACTGTGCGGAGGGGTAGCGCTGCGCGGTGTAGCCAGCGCCACCGCTGAGCTGTGGAAACTCGTTCGAGCGGGTAACGCCGAGCTGCGCCTGCGACTCCAAGACGCGCTCCGCGGCGATGCGGACATCGTAGTTCTGCTTGAGCGCGGTGCGGATCAGGTTCTGCAGTTGCGGGTCGCCAAAGACCTCCCACCACTTCTCATCGCCGAGCGAGAGCGCAGTGGAAGCCGGGCTGTTCGCCTGGCCAGGAAGCGCCGCGCCGTTCAGGTCGTGCGGCGTCTCGCTGGTCTGCGTGTTGCCATTTGCCTCTGCGCTGCGGTAGACCGTGGGCGTGTCAATGGTAGGCCGCTTGTATTTGGGCCCGACGGTGCAGCCAGACAGTAGGACGGCTGCTGCGCAAAGCGAAGCGGCGATGCTGTGCTTTCTCATAAGGCATCTCCGTGATGTACCGGCTCCCGCGTCTCTTTGCGTAGGGACTTGGTGCTGAAGCGGTGCGACAGCCGCTCGACGACAGCAAACGTAACCGGAACGATAAAGATTGCGATGAAGGTGGAGGCCAGCATGCCGCCAATCACCACGGTTCCCAGCACCTGGCGAGAGATACCGCCGGCGCCAGTGGCCCTCCACAGCGGGACGCAGCCAAGGATGAAGGCGAAGGCCGTCATCAGGATGGGGCGCAGACGGAGTTCGGCGCCGGCCAGCGCGGCATCATAGATGCTCTTGCCGCTCATGTACTCTTCGCGAGCGAACTCAACGATCAGGATGGCGTTCTTCGCCGCCAGACCAATGAGCATCACCAGTCCAATCTGAGCGTAGACGTTGTTCTCCAGGCTACGCATGGAGAGCGCCAGAAAGCCGCCAAAGACCGCGATAGGCGTGCTGAGCAGAACGCTGAAGGGCAGCGACCAGCTCTCATATTGCGCAGCCAGAATGAGGAAGACAAAGAGCAGTGAGACGCCAAAGATGGTGGAGGACGAGACCCCCTGGGCAGCCTTCTGCTCCTGGAAGGAAATGCCCTGGTAGTCGAGCGCCATCTCACTGGGCATGGTCTCGCGGAACACCTCTTCAAAGGCATGGGTCGCCTGGCTGGAGCTGTAGCCGGGCGCGGCGGTCGCAATCAACTGCGCCGACTCATACTCGTTGTAGCGCATGGTGAATTCGGGACCGGTAATGCGCTTGACTGAGGTGAGAGCGGAGAGCGGTATGGAATTGCCGGAGGCGTTCTGCACGTAGAACCGGCCGATGTTATCGATATTCGTGCGTGACGTACCTTCCGCTTCGACATACGTCTGCCACTGGCGTCCGAAGCGGTTGAAGTAGTTCACCAGATTGCCGCCCATGAAGGTTTGCAGGGTCTCGTAAACATCGGCGAGGCTTACACCCTCCTGAACCGCTTTCGCGCGATCGACATCGACGTAGATCTGGGGAACGGAGGGCAGGTAGGTGGTGATGACGCCGGCGATCTCCGGCCGCTTGCGTATCGCTGCCATGAATTTATTGACGTTGTCGGTGAGCTCCTGCAGGTCTCCGCCGGAGCGGTCTTCAAGCACCGCGGAGACGCCGCCGGAGGTGCCGACACCGGGGATGGCTGGAGGCGGGAAGGAGAACGCAATGCCTTGCTTGATGCCGCCAAGTCCCCGGGCGATGTTCTGCTGGATCGCCTTGTACTGCTGGTCCTTGCTCTTGCGTTGATCCCAGGGTTTCAGGGTGACGAAGTAGAAGGCGTTATAGGTGCTCTGGGTAAAGCTGAGCAGGCTGAAGCCGTTGACGCTGACGATGCTCTCGACCCCGGGCGTCTTCAGAATGACGTCCTCGACACTCTTGGAGGCGTCAATAGTGCGCTGCAGCGATGCGGCGTTGGGCAATACCATACCGACGTAGAGATAGCCCTGGTCCTCGTCCGGCAGGAACGAGTTGGGAATGCCGCGGGCGATCCATAGGGCTGCCGCGGAGACGAGCACCAGGAAGACAAGCGCGAATCCGGACTTACGGATGAGCAGGCCGGAGGTGCGGACATAGGTATCGCGAGTGCGGCCAAAGGCGTTGTTGAACCATCTGAAAAAGGCGCCCAGGGGACCACGGGCGCGCTTCTTCGGCTTCAGCAGCAGAGCGCAGAGCGCCGGGCTGAGCGTCAAAGCGTTGAAGGCCGAGAAGAGTACCGAGATGGCGATGGTGATGGCGAACTGCTGATAGAGCCGGCCCGTGATGCCGGGTACGGCGGCGGTGGGAATGAAGACGGCCGCAAGAATCAGTGCGATGGCGATGACCGGGCTGGAGACCTGCTCCATCGCCGCGATCGAGGCCTCCTTGGGCGACATCCCCTCTTCAATATGGTGCTCTACGGCTTCCACCACCACGATGGCGTCATCGACCACCAGACCGATGGCAAGTACCAGACCAAGCAGAGAGAGGGTATTGATCGAAAATCCAAGGGCAGGGAAGACGACGAATGTGCCGATGAGAGAAACAGGCACGGCGAGCAGTGGGATGAGAGTGGCGCGCCAGCCTTGCAGGAAGACATAGACGACCAGGATTACCAGTCCCAGAGCGATAAAGAGCGTCTCAACGATCTCATGCAGGCCCGCGGTGACTGCTTTGGTGGTATCGAGAGGAACAGCGGACTCCACGTCGGATGGGTATCTTGTCTTCAGCTCGGCGAGCTTCTTATACACTGCAGCGGCCGCGGCTACGGCGTTCGATCCAGGCAGCTGATAAATGGCCATGCCCGCTGAGATCTGATTGCTGCGGCCTGGGACGCCGTAACGGGTGGCGAGGTTATATGTCTGCGCTCCCAGCTCGATGCGCGCGACGTCCTTCAGCCGCAGCACAGAGCCGTCCGGATTGGCGCGGATGACGATCTGGCCGAACTCCTCTGCGGTGACGAGGCGTCCTTGCGAACGCACCGTGTAGGTGAACTCCTGGCCGCCCGGAACCGGTTCGCCGCCAATTTGCCCAGCGGGGTTCACGTTGTTTTGCACCTGCATTGCACCGATAATCTGCGGAACCGTAACCCCGAGCTTGGCCAGCTGATTCGGATCGACCCAGACACGCATGGAATATTGCCCACCAAATACCTGCACACGCGCCACACCCGGCACGCGCGTCAGTTCGTCCGCCATGTTGATGTAGGCATAGTTGGTGAGAAAGTTAAAGTCATGACTCCCGTGGGGCGAATAGAGCATGATGAACATGAGCGGCGAAGCCAGTGATTTGATCACGGTGACGCCGGCGGTGTTCACCTGTGCGGGGAGCTGGGGCGTAGCCTGGTTGACCCGCAGCTGAGTGAGGACCTGGTCGATGTCCGGGTTGGTGGCGATGTCAAAGTCGACCGTCAGCGACATCGCGCCGTTGTTCGCGTTCGTGGAATACATGTAGTTCATGTGGTCCACGCCGGTCACTTGCTGCTCGATAGGCGTCGCTACGGATTGTTCGAGGGTCTTCGCATCGGCGCCGGGATAGGTGGCCTGTACCAACACCTCGGGAGGCACGATATTGGGGAACTGCGAGGTCGGCAGGCTGAGCATCGCCACCACCCCGACGATGACCATGATGATCGATATCACCATGGCCACAATGGGCCGGTTGATAAAGAACTTTGACATGATCTATTTGCCCTCGCTGCTGCTTGCGCTCGGTTTCCCGCTCTTGCTCTGGCCACCGTCCTCGGGACCAGGGCTGGTCTGATCGGCACTTGCCTGCTCAGGAGCGGCAGGATGAGGATGAACAGCCATACCATCGGCCAGTTTGCCGTTGCCCTCGGTAACGACCTGCTCTCCCGGCTTGAGACCGCTGCTGATAACCCAGGTAGTGCCGATCTGCGGTCCGACCTCGACCGGCTGGATATGCACCTTGTTGTCGGCGTTGACCACAGCCACCTGATAGGAGCCCTGCAACTCTGTGACAGCACGTTGCGGCACCAGCAGCGCGCCGCGCCGCATCTGGGTCTGCGCACGCACCTGGCCGTACTGGCCGGGGCGCAGGAGGCTCTGCGGATTGGGGAAGGCAGCCGCTACCCGGATGGTGCCGGTGTTCGAGTTGATCTGACGATCGACAAAGATGATGCGGCCCGTGCTGGGATACACGCTGCCATTGGAAAGCGTCAGTTGGATGGGCACGCGATCGGCACTGTGCAGCAGATCCGAGGCGCCGGCCGAGCGCACCTTGCTCGAGAGCGCGAGGTACTCCTGCTCGCTGATGGCGAAGTAAACCTTAATAGGCTGCACCTGCGAGACAGTCGTGAGCACGGTGGACTGCGTCACCAGACTGCCGACCTGGGTGGTCGCGATGCCGGCGATGCCGTCCAACAGGGAGCGCACCTTCGTCCAGCCGAGATTCAGCTGGGCGCTTTCGACCGCGGCCTGCTGCGCCTGGACCGTGGCCTCGTCGGCTGCCTGCGTCTGCAGATCGTTGTCCAGCTGCGAACGCGCAATGGCACGTGCCTCGGCGAGCGGCGTATCACGCTTGGTGTTGATCTGGGCCAACAGCAGTTGCGCCTTCGCCTGGGCCAACTGTCCGTTGGCCTGATCGAGCGCTGCCTGGAACGGCCGGGGGTCGATCTCGTAAAGGATCTGCCCCTTGCTCACCTGGGAGCCTTCTTTATAGTTCTGGCGGATCAGGTAGCCGGTGACCTGGGGCTGAATCTGCGCGTTGGTGTATCCATCGAGATTGGCGACCCACTCGCCGTAGACCGGCACATCCTTCTGCTCCACGGTTGTGGTTGTCACCTCCGGAGGCGGATACTGGGGTGGGCCGCCGCCTTTGGCGGAGTGGCTGCAGCCGGCAATCAGTGCGAGGCCGGCCAGCAGCAGCAGCACCGCTGCAGAGGCACAGCCGGATTGGCGGCCGCAGATGGTTCGATCGTTATCATCTTGCCGGAAAAGACCGGGCCGGGGCGGTGTGTTTGCTGGAGAAATCATGGTGCCTTCCCAGAAAAAAGCGTTCGGAGACGCGCAATCGATTCGTAATGCCGGAGTGCTCACAGGCCTCCGGCAGGTATAGGAGTGGCTAGCGCAGTAGATGAGGCCGCCTAGGGCGGGGACTCATCGGAACCACATTTTTTCATAAAATGGCACTCTGTGCCATAATCTGCATGCAGTGCAGAAAACGCTTGACAGATTCGGCGGAGAACAAGGGACGAAATCTCAAGATTCCGGGTCGCTTCGCGAGCGGAAACACGAGTTCGTGCTGAAGGAGATTGAACGGGCGGCCTGGGAACTGTTCGCCACGGTTGGTTTCGACCGAGCCACGGTGGAGGAAATCAGCCGCAATGCGGGAGTATCTCGGCGCACATTTTTCCGCTATTTCAAAACCAAGGAGGAGTTGCTCTCCTTCAGCGTAGAGCACTTCGGCGAGCGGGTAGCGCAGCGATTTGCGGAAATGCCAAAGAACCGCAAGCCGCTGGTGGCGCTCGAGGATGCCATTCTCTCCGTCTTGCAGGAAAAAATGCATGACGCCCGGCAGCCTAGGGAGATGCTGAGCCTGATGTTTGAGGAGCCCAATCTCCGCGGACGATTTTTGTGTGCCCTGAGCCGCTGGGTACCGGCACTGAGCAAAGAGCTGGCCAGGCGAAAGGCTTACCGGGGCGATACAGCGCGTTGCGACCTGGCTGCGGCGCTCTATTGCACGGCCTTCGACCAAGTCCACATGCGCTGGTATCGCGAGGGGACGGGCGATCTTCCCACACAGATGAAGCGGGCCTTCCGCCAGCTTCACGAGCGAAATCGTCCGGGCTCCTCTCGCTAAAGAGCCTCTGCTGCGGATCCCGTTTCGCTTCCTCATCGTTTTCCCCTCCTGTCCGACAGTCCTCAGAAGTGTCTCCGCCAAAACCGATCGGCGCTCTAGGTGCAGGTCTTGACGGAAAAGCCACGCAGCGTTTTCGTTGCTCCGGCGATACCTATGGGAAATCCGCTCTAATCACTAGTCGAACGAGAGGACGCTAAAACGACATGGCAGGAATGCTTTTCTAAAAAATAGTACTGGCGCCGTTATGAGGTGCAGGACGCTGAGCTTCAACCCATTCCGGCATGCCGGGAAAGGAAGATTTTAGCTCCGTGCCAAAGTGAAGGCCTGATCGAGATCCGCGGTAAGATCGTCGATCGCTTCGATGCCTACCGAAATGCGCACCAGATCGCGCGGGATCTGCTTCTGCGAGCGCAGATGCTCCGGGATGCTGGCATGGGACATGTAGTTGGGCAGGCTGATGGTGGAGTTCACACCGCCGAAGCTGACCGTGATGGTATGCAGCTTACAGCCTTCGACCACGCGGCGCGACAGCTCGGGATCGCCCGTACGAAAGCTGAGCACAGAGCCCGGCCCACTGGCCTGCTTCTTGTGGATCGCAGCCGCCGCTGGCGGCGCGAGCGCGGGAAAATAAACATCCGTGACACTGGGGTGCTGTTGCAGATAGTGCGCAATCGCCGTCGCGTTCGCCTGCTGCTGGTTCTGCCGCAGCGCCAGCGTCTTCAAGCCGCGCAGGACCAGAAAGCTATCGAAGGGTGCGAGGCCGCCGCCTTCGCCGTTCTGGATGAGATAGAGATCCTCGGCGAGGGCAGAGTCCTTCACGATGACGGCGCCGGCCATCACATCGCTGTGGCCGCACAGAAACTTTGTCGCCGAATGAATGACGATGTCACAGCCCAGTTCGAGCGGCCTCTGCAGATACGGGGACATGGTGCTGTTGTCCACGCAGACGCGCGCGTCGTGCTGATGGGCCAGCGTGGCGACACGTTCGAGATCGAGGATTTGGAGTAGGGGATTGGTCGGCGATTCGAGATAGACCAGCTTCACCGCCGGCGTGAAGGCGGCTTTCAATGCGCTCTCGTCGGCGAAATCGACATACTGGACCGTGATGCCGCGGTTTGCGAGAATGCGCGAGAAGAGGCGATAAGTGCCGCCATACAGATCGTCGCAAGCCAGAATCTGCTCACCCGGCTTCAGCAGCCGCGTTACTGCGGTGATGGCCGCGAGCCCGGTGGAGAAGCAGAAGGCACGCGTGCCCGATTCCAGCAGCGCCAGCTGCGTTTCCAGCACGGCGCGGGTGGGATTGCCGCTGCGGGTGTAGTCGAAATCGCCGAACGACGTCGCGGAGTCCTGGCGGAAAGTAGCGGTCTGATAGATGGGCGTGTTAGCAGGGCGGCAGCGGTCGCCGGGCGCGGGATCGAAGTTCAACAGCAGAGTCTCAAACTTCAACGGTCACCTCCGGCGAGGCGAGGAATTCAAGAGCGGATCGCAAGGCAATCTCCAGTGCGCGGGGTCAGACTTGGTCAAGATGGAAGGGCACGGTGGCTTGTCCCTAGCCGGTGCGTTCGCGCCTGGAGCGTGCGTTCAGTACCCAGGCGAAAACCGCACACCGGCTAGGGTGCGCATGGCCATAGGCATTCGTCCGCCGGAGAGAAAGCTCATAGCCTTTGAGGCTAAGGGAAGGGCGCGGCTGCGTCAAGCAACCGTGCCTGGGGATCCATGGCGCACACACTAATACGCGCCGGTTTGTTGCAAGGGCAAGCCGACCTGGAAGCAGGTCTTTCCCGGCGCGCTCTCGACCGTGAGAAAGCCGCGGTGCATGCGGACGATGCGCTGTGCGGTGTCGAGTCCCAGGCCCAGACCGTGCCCGGGAGCCTTGGTGGTGAAGAATGGCTCGAAGATGCGGCCTTGCTGATCTTTAGGAATGCCCGGCCCGTCGTCCTCCACTTCGACAAGCACCAGGTCGGAGGCGCGCCGAACCCTGAGCCTGATGTGCCCGCGGTTCTTGATCGCGTCCAGCGCATTTTCGAGCAGTACAGTCCAGACCTGGTTCAGTTCGCCACCATATGCGGTGATGACCGGGAGATTGGGCTCGTAGCTGCGCTCCACGACGACGTGCTGCAAGCGCGACTGCAACATGGCCAGCGTGTTTTCCAGGCTCTGTCGCACATCGACATCCTGGATCGGCGCCTGATCCATATAGGAGTAGTCCTTGATGGCGCGGATGAGATCGAAGATGCGCGCGGTGGAGTCGAGCATGGCCTCGGCCATACGCTCCGCGCGCAGCGTCGAGGCGTGCTGTGACAGGAGAAGCGCAGTGCTTTCCGGCGTAAGGAAGTCGGGCAGCGCGGCGAGATGCTCCGGCTCAATGCCGGCCTCGGCAAATTCCGGAGCGATGTTTCCGATATTCGGGACCTGCCGTTCCTGCAGCCAGCGGGTCAGGGCCTCTTCGCGAATGGCAACCTCCGCCGGCCGCAGCGCGGGCTTGCCCTCCAGACTACGGCGCATGTGGTCGTTCCATGCGCGCAGGGCCTCAACATGTTCCGGCTGAAAACAAAGGCTCCCCAGGCGGAAGCGCTCGCGACCGAAGGCCTCCAGCTCCTGCAGCATGCCGGATGCGGCGCGTTGTGCGGCAGACGCTGGGTTGTTGAGCTCATGTGCGAGATTGCCGGCCAGCTTGCCCAGCGCGTTCAGCTTTTCCGATTGCTGCTCCATGCGCGTGACTTCGCGTGAACGGTCGAGCAGGATACTAACCACGCGCTGCGTCATGGAGGGAATCTCCGCTAGCATGCGCGGGAAAATCGATCGCTCGTACTCCACAGCCCAGGTAGGTGCGGTAGTCACACCCAGTCCACCCCAAGTCTTCATCCGGGAGAAGGGTAGAAGCCCGGTAAGCTGCCCGGCGCGTCCGATGAAGAGTACGGGTGCAGCGCCAGTGCGGTCGCGCTGCACCTGGACCTCACCCTTGAGCAGGATGATCATGTGGTCTGCCGGCTCGCCCTGATCGAAGAGCGTCGTGTTCGCGTCGACGAACCGCTCCGTGCCGTTGCTCGCGAGCCACAGATACTCTTCGTCGGTCATCCCATTCAGCGGCGCGACCTTGCGCAGAGCTTCCGTCAGCGCGGCGATGCGGTCACGCGATGTCGCAACCGGTTGGTCGATCAGGCTTTCGCTCACGAGGGACTCCTTGAGTGTCTATGCTAGCCGACCGGCCGCCCTGCGGTATCTACCGCAGGGCTGAGTGCCCTGTTCCTGGTGCCGAACGGCGAAATTAAGCAGTTGTGGTGGCTTCCTCCTTAGCCGGTGACTGCGACTCCGCCGTCACCGGATCGAGGAAGGGCATCGCGGCCCGTAACTGGCTTCCTACCTTTTCGATGAGCTGTCCGCGTTCCGCCGTGCGGTACTTCTCAAACTGATGCCGGCCGGTGCGGTTCTCCTCCATAAATTTCTTGGCGAAGGAGCCGTCCTGGATTTCGGCGAGCAGCCGCTTCATCTCCGCGCGGGTCTGATCGGTCACAATGCGTGGTCCCGCCGTGTAGTCGCCGTACTCTGCCGTGTCGGAGATCGAGTAGCGCATGTAATTGAGGCCGCCGCGATACATCAGGTCGACGATCAGCTTTAGCTCATGCAGGCACTCGAAGTAGGCCATCTCCGGCGCGTAGCCTGCTTCGACCAGCGTGTCGAAGCCGGCTTTTACCAGCGCGGACGTGCCTCCGCAGAGCACCGCCTGCTCGCCGAAGAGATCGGTTTCGGTCTCCTCTTTGAACGATGTCTCATAGACACCGGCACGGGCGCAGCCGATGCCGCGCGCGTAGGAGAGCGCCAGCTTCTGCGCGTTGCCGGTTGCATCCTGCTGCACGGCGATGAGACCGGGGACGCCGCCGCCTTCCGTGAAGATCTCACGTACGCGGTGGCCTGGTGCTTTGGGCGCGACCAGGGCGACATCGATGTCCGCCGGTGGTTTGATGAAACCGAAATGAATATTGAAGCCATGTGCGAAGAGCAGCAGCTTGCCCTTCTTCAAGTGTTGCGCGATGTGCTCGGTGTAGACCGCGGCCTGCGTCTGGTCGGGCACCAGGATCATGATGACGTCGGCCCACGCTGCGGCATCGGCAACGCTGAGCACGGTGAGGCCCGCCTTCTCTGCCTTGGCGCGCGAGCGGCTGCTCCCGGCAAGGCCGACACGAACCTCAACGCCGGAGTCCTTCAGGTTGAGCGAGTGGGCGTGGCCCTGCGAGCCATAACCGATCACAGCGACCTTTTTGGCCTGGATAAGGGAGAGGTCGGCGTCCTGATCGTGAAAAACCTTGGGCATGATTGCTCCTTGAGATAAGTCAGCTTGCTTTCACTCGGGCGATGCTGGACCGGTGAGTGTGCATCTGCTGCGGTTCGTGTTGCGGTGAAAGGGAAAGCTGCGCAAGAGACTACGTCTCTTCCTCGTGCACATTTTCAAACTCATTGGGGAGGATCTCGTCCCCCAGGTTGCCATCAAAGTCCAGCTTACTGCTGTAATCGGTTCCGTTGCCATCTGCGTTTGGTTTGCTGCCCAGAGCAGAGAGAACGCGGCTGGTGTGATGGCCACGGCGCATGGCCATGCGGCCGGTACGCGAGACCTCCAGGATGGTGTAGCCGGACTCCGTGATCACCTGGACCAGTCCTTCGATCTTCGAGGAGCTGCCGGTCATTTCGAGCATGATCGACTCCGGTGCGAGATCGACGACGCGGGCGCGGAAGACGTTGGCCAGCTCGAAGATTTGCGAGCGCGAGTGCGGTCCATTCGGCGTGTCAGGCCCGACGGCGATCTTCATCAGGCACAGCTCGCGGACCACAGCGGCAGAACGGTCGACTTCGTCGACGTGTACCGTCGTCTCCAGTTTGTAGAGCGAGGCGCGGATGCGGTCGGCGGCATGCTCGTGGGCATCGCAGACGATCGTCATACGCGATGTATCCGGCCGCTCCGATTCGCCGACAGTGAGCGAGACGATATTGATATTGAGTCGGCGAAAGAGCGACGCGACGCGCGTAAGCACGCCGGGCTTGTCTTCGACGAGAGCTACGAATGTGTGAAGCATAATGAATTTCCCGAACTTCTATGCTGCCGAGCTGATCGCGCCGATATAGAACCACACCCACGAGAGTATGCAAGCTGCTATTCCCGTCAGCCATGAACGCTGCGATCTGAGCGCGAACGCGATAACCGTTGACAAAAGCATGCAAACCAAATTTAGCCCGATTACGGAATATCGGAGAGTTGAATAGTCCGGCCCGAGCGCACCTCGCCAAGTGAGTCCCAAAAGAATCCACAGCAGGCTAATCACTGCTGCAATTAGCGGTATCGATTTTCGACCAAAGCGGTGGTCCTGAAGTGCACCCACAAATGCAACGAAAAGACAGACTGCTGAAAGTAATAAGGCGCCCCCAAAGAAAATTTCAAAAAAGAAGGGCATCTACTCGTCCTCCGCAGTCTCAAGCAGCGGATCGCGCTCGGGACGGCGGACCATCTCGTGCAACGCGGCGCCGGGCGCGATCATTGGGTAGACGCCGTCTTCCTTTTCCACCTGGAAGTTAATCAGGAACGGCCGGCCGGAGGTGCGGGCCTTAGTCACGGCCGGCGTCACGTCCTTACGCTTCGAGATGTTCGCGCCTTCGATGCCGTGGGCCTCGGCCAGCTTTACGAAGTCTGGAGACAGAATGGGCGATGCCGAGTAGTTCTTGTCATAGAAGGCCTCCTGCCATTGGCGCACCATGCCGAGGAAGCCGTTGTTGATGACCGCAATGTTGATAGCCAGTCTCTCCTGCACGATGGTCGAGAGCTCGGCCGCAGTCATCTGGAAGCCGCCGTCGCCGGCGATGACCCAGACGTCTTTCTGCGGGCAGGCGGTCTTCGCGCCGATGGCCGCGGGCAGCGCGAATCCCATGGTGCCGAGGCCGCCGGATGTGACCAGCGAGCGTGGCGTCTCATGCTTGAAGTACTGCGCCTCCCACATCTGGTGCTGGCCTACATCTGTAACGATGATGGTGTCCTGTTCGCGTCCGGCAGCCTGGGCCTCGCGCCAGATATCGTGAATGACATGCGCGGCGTAGAGGTGACCGTTGTCCGGCAGATTGATGATGTCGCGCACCGATGCGGTGCCCTTCGATGCGTGGATCTGCCGCAGCCAGCCGGTATCCGTACGTTTCGGAAGCAGCGGCTGCAACGTTTCGAGCACACGGCGCAGATCGCCGATGAGCGCTACGTCCACGCGGACGTTTTTGTTGATCTCCGACGGGTCGATCTCGATGTGAATCTTCTTTGCGTTTTGTGCGTAGGCGGCCAGATTGCCGGTGACGCGATCGTCAAAGCGCATGCCGAAGGCCAACAGCAGGTCGGCCTCCTGGATGGCGTGGTTGACCCATGATTCACCGTGCATGCCCATCATGCCGAGATGCAGTGGATGCGCGGCTGGAAAGCTGCCGAGGCCGAGCAGCGTGGAGGCGACAGGAATCTGCTGCGATTCTGCGAACGCCAGCACCTGCTGCTCTGCTCCAGATTGTGTGATGCCATGGCCGGCAAGAATGACGGGCCGCTTCGCCGACTGGATCAGCGCGATGGCCTCGCGGATGGCGCTAGATTCCGCACGCAACATCGGGTGCGGGCGTGCTGTCGCCGGTGCTGCCGATGCGAACTCGAAAGGCGCGGTGGCCTGCTGTGCATCTTTGGTGATGTCGATGAGCACCGGGCCGGGGCGCCCCGAGGTGGCGATCTGGAAAGCCTGGCGGATTGCCGGCGCGATATCCTCGGCACGCGTGACCAGAAAGTTGTGCTTGGTGATCGGCAGCGTGATGCCGGTGATGTCCACTTCCTGGAAGGCGTCGGAGCCCAGCACTTTCGACGAGACCTGGCCGGTGATGCAGACGATGGGTACGGAATCGAGCATCGCGGTGGCAATGCCGGTTACGAGATTGGTTGCGCCCGGTCCGCTGGTCGCCATGCAGACGCCGACCCGGCCGGAAGCGCGGGCGTAGCCATCGGCCATGTGCGCAGCACCCTGCTCATGCCGAACGAGGACGTGGCGGATGGGGAACATGCGCAGCGCGTCGTAGATGGGCAGGATGGCGCCGCCAGGATAGCCGAAGACCTCGCGGACACCCTCGCCTTCGAGCGTTGCCCACACGATTTCCGCACCGGTTAGAACCGTCGTGCCAACACCGCTCAGGGCTGCCTTGTCTGCGCTGGGCTGAGATTTCTTCATCTGCTCATCCTTTCTCCGCAAGCGGTATGTAACGATGACAGTGGCTAACTTGTTACTGCGCCCAGCGATGCTGAGCTGACGCTGTCCGCATATTTCCGAAAGACGCCTGTCTTGAAGCGCGCTTCCGGCGCCCTCCACGATTTGAGACGGTTTGCGATCTCCGCATCCGGGACCTCGAGCGTGAGCCTGCGGTTCGGGATATCGAAGACGATCGAATCGCCTTCGCGCACTGCAGCGATCGGGCCGCCGAGT
>DASXGY010000151.1:0-4613 GCA_036488835.1 Acidobacteriaceae bacterium | reverse complement strand
CGCCCGTGTCCAGCAGCGCGATCAACGATCCGGGTTGCACGTCGGGCATCGCCCGGTCGCGCGCGAAGAAATCGCCGGTCTCGCACACTGGCCCCACCACATCCATGATCGCGTTCTCGGAATCGTCCGCGGCCGGCTGCTTTACCGCGACAATCTCGTGATGTGCCCCATAGAGCGCCGGGCGGATGAGGTCGTTCATGCCCGCATCCGTAATTAGAAATTCCTTCGCGCCATTGCGCTTGCGGTAGAGCACGCGCGTCACCAGCGCGCCTGCCTGCGCCACCAGGAATCGTCCCGGCTCGAGCACCAGGCGAACTTGCATTCCGCGCAGTCCCTCAGTGAGGGCAGCCGCATACTCCGCTACTTCTTTTGCGGCGTCGAACTCCTCGGCACCAAGATGTGCGGTGTAATCGATGCCCAATCCTCCGCCCGCGTCGACCGAGCGGATCCGGATCCCGTCTGCAGCCAGCTCCTCGACCAGCGCACGCACCCGGGCGAGCGCGGCGCCAAACGGAGCAGCGCTGCGAATCTGCGAACCAATGTGCACACTCACGCCTTCCGGCGACAGCCACTTGCTCTTCGCGGCACGCGCGTAGACCTCGCGCGCGCGATCGATGTCGATGCCGAACTTGTGCTCGCGCAGGCCGGTCGAGATGTATGGGTGGGTCTCCGCGAAGACATCCGGATTCACCCGCAGCGCCACTCGCGCTTTTTTGCGCAGCTTCGCCGCCCGCTCGGCCAGCAGTTCCAGCTCCTGCTCGCTCTCCACGTTGAACAGCAGAATGCCCGCGCGAAGCGCCAGGTCCATCTCGTCCGCTGTCTTCCCTACTCCCGAAAAGACTGTCCGGGTGACGGCCCGCTTGTCCGCGCGGCGCACCCGCTCCAGTTCTCCGCCGGAGACAATGTCAAAGCCCGCGCCCTCGCGCGCGAGTATTCGTAGCAGCGACAGGTTCGAATTCGCTTTTACCGCGTAGCAGATCAGGTGGTCGTGCCGCTTGAAGTGTCTGCCGAAGAGCGCGAGCCGCTCGCGCACCTGGGACGCGCTGTAGCAATAGAACGGAGTGCCATAGCGATCAGCCAGCTTCTTCAGCGGCACCGCATCGCACAGGAGTTGACCGTCGGAGTTGTAGCGGAAGGGCCGCGCAGCGACCGACTCAGGCTTTCTGGGCAAGGGGAGATTCCTCGTGTGGAATAGCAATGCTCCCATCTTCCCATAGGCGTCTGCCTGGACTGGCCTGCGCCCAGGATGAACACAGGATGAACGCAGTCGGCGCGGAAATTACTCAGGCGTGTTCTCGTCGGCAAAGCGGCGCAGCAGCGCACCCACCAGCCGTGGCTGCTCGTAGGGCGCGTAGTGGCCCATCTCCTGCAGCAGGTAAAATGTCGAGCCGGAAACAGCGTTGGCCAGCTCCCGCATCTCTGGCGGGCTCGATCCGCGGTCGAGCGCCGCTGCCAGCACAGCCGTCGGTACGTGGATCGTCGCTGCTGTCGCCCTGGAGTCCGGCCGCGCAGCGAGCGCGCGCTGCACTGCAATCGCCGACTCGGCAGACATGCGCTCCATCATGGCGCACAGCCGGTACACGATGTCCGGGTCTCGCTCCTTTGCCGGCGCCCCCACGAGCGTGTCCAGCATGGCATCGAAGAATTGCGCAGTGCCGCGCCGCTCGATCTCTGCAATCGTGGCTTCGCGCGCACGCCGTGTCTCCGGGGTGTCGGCATGCGGCTTGGCGCTGCAGATGGCGAGTGCCTTCACCCGCTCCGGCGCCTGCCTCCATAGTTCGTACAGCAGATAGCCGCCGATGGAGCACCCGCAGAAGATGGCACTCTCGATAGAGAGCGCGTCCAGCAGCCGGAGCACGGCATTGCCCATCGTCTCCATGCTGGTGATCTCATCGCCGAGCGGCGAGAGCCCGTGACCGGGCAGGTCCGGCAGCAGCACGCGATACTCCGGCTCCAGCAGCGCGGCGGCGGGCAGCCAGAAGCAATGATCGACAGGAGTAGGGTGCAGAAATACGACGCATGGCCCATGCCCGCGATCCTCATGGTGGAGGAGCTCGCTCATGCTAAAAGGCTCAACTCTCTTGACCGCATTTCTCTGGGTTGCATTTCTCCGAGCTGCATCTCTCTGGGCTGCATTTCTCTTGGCCGCATTGCGCGCCGACCGTACCAGACAGAGTTCGCGCTATGCCTGCGGATTCGCGGGCGGCGGATACGTAACGGCGGTCGGCAACAGCAACGGCTCCTCAGGCGCGGTCACCCACAGGACGATGTAAAGGATCAGACCCGCGCCGCTAAAGCACGCCAGGAGAACAAACGCGATCCTCACCAGGGTCGGGTTCCATCCGTAAGTGACAGCAACTCCCTGACACACGCCGGCGATAATACGGCCCAGGCGCGGACGAACCAGGCGCCGCTGGGACGCGGAAGGCGGAACTGCATTCGCACCGTCAAAGGCTCCGCCGACGGCATGTCCGCAATTTGGACAGTGCCGCGCGTCCGTTGCTATTGGCTTGCCACAACTGCTGCAGTAGTACGCCATTGCCTTCTCTCCCGCATAGACATGATTTCCAGTTCTAAACGATAGGACGCAAGTGCCTCATGCGAAGTTCCATGAAGTCCGGCAGGAAGATTCTGCCATACCTTAACCCTTGTAGGGCGCCTTCAGGTAACGGCGCGCATCGGAGGCCTGCTCGCTATCTCCCAAGGCCAACACATCACGATACGCTGCTTCGGCCTGGTTGCGCTTTCCCAGCAGGTCGTATTCCATGCCCGCGCCAAGCTGCGCGCGGCGCCGCAGGTCCGGGCTTACCGTAGGCTGCGCCGATACATGCGCGAAGGCATCCGCGGCGCCGGCAGCGTCTCTCTGTCCGCGCAGCGTGTCGGCCAAACCGTACCAGGCCAGCTCCAGACGCGCGTTGGTGAAGTAGCCCGTATGCCGCGACTGGTCCAGCAGAGCACGATAGAGCACGATCGCCTGCTGAGCATTGCCAGCATCCTTCTGCAGATTCGCCGACTCCAGCCAGAACAGGAAATTGTGTGGATACTGCCGCTTCAGGGAGTCATTGCACTCCGCCGCCTCGCTGTATTTGGCCTCGCGGCGCAGGAAAAGGGCGAGCGCCGTCCGCGCTTCCACCGATGTCGTCACACCATGCTCGCCGTCATCGCGCAGCATGGCCAGTCCCTTCTCTTTATTGCCATGGATGCCGGCCAATCCCGCCACCAGCTTGATCGCCAGGGGCAAAGAGCCGACGACGTACTGGTGTATCCCCACCACCAGCTCTGCATCGACATAATTCGGATCGATCTCCAGCACCCGATCGTTATCGTTGCGCGCCCGCAGCGCCAGCCGCAACGCCGGAATAAACGACCGCTGGACCAGCCCCACGTAGGTCGCCCGCAGACTCTTCGACCAGCCGCGCGCGTACAACGCATCCACGTCCTTCGGGTTCTTGCGCAGCCGCTCCTCGGCCAGTTGAATGGCCTTGCCGGAGAGGTCTTCGATATACGCCGAAAGGACCTTATCCTCGACTACCTGGTGCTTGCCGGTCAGGAAACCGTCATGTGCGTACAGCGTTGTATCCAGCAGGTCCAGGTTGTAAAGCTCGTGGAAGAGGACCGTTTCGAGTACGTAGTCGGTCGCCATCGGATCGTCCGGGTGCGCCTGCTCAACCTTCCGAAAACGGTTCAATGCGCCGTCGTAGTCGAGCGTATAGAAGCGCTCGTAAGCCGCGCGCACTTCCGGCTTCCGGTTCAGCGGGTTGGTGTGGATCACCCGGTCCTCGGCGTGCATGGTAATCGGCCACGCCAGGGCAAACACCAGGCCCAGCAGGCAACTGCACCGCTGCATTCCAGCCGATCTGCCCCGAAGTTGGAAAACCTTCTGCAACTTGATCTGCTCTCCCTGCACTGGGTCCGAACGGACCCAATAAGGTCAGAATTCCCCGGCGGCCCTCCCGCATCCAAATTACGCGTTCAGATAGCCCCCTGCGAATGGCGGACCGGGCACTCACCATTCAAAGACGGAAAGTTATGGCTACGGGACGCCGCACATTTTATGCTTGCAAGAAATTTCGCTGTGGTCTTCAATCACTCAACGCCTAACCCGCACTCCACCCCAGGGGGACGGAATGACCCGGCAAGAGGTTCTTCGGCATATCGTTCTGCAGGCCCGCGCCAACGGATTCGACTTCCGTGCATGGTATCGGGCCTTTGCGGCACCGGAGTGGCTCGGCTTCGACGAGGCCATTGATCACCTGTGCCAGGGCCGCAACTGCTATTCGCTGCTGTTTTCCCATGAGTTTGCGCAGGCCTTCTGGAAGGCCGGTCTGCAGATGAGCTTCATGGTCCCGGCCGTCAGCTATCCGCAGCGCAGAAAAGACGGCCAGATCGTGACCGTCCACCGCCGCGCCTTCGCCCGCCGTATGCTCAAGGCCGACTCATGGCTCTACCACCTGCGCGAGATGGTGGAAGCCCCCCATCCCCTCAAATACATCCGCCGCTTCGTCGTGCTGCAGGAAGACATCGTCGCCGCCCGGCACGCGCGACCCGATGCTGCAGCGGATCTTCCTGTTCCAGATACGGCGCATAGCCGGAATTCGCAGGCCGCCGATGCG
>DASXGY010000133.1:0-3300 GCA_036488835.1 Acidobacteriaceae bacterium | reverse complement strand
GTGGAGAAGCAGATGGGGATCATCGGGATGAAGGTGCCGGCGCGCGGGCGGCTGTTGGCAGGCTGGACGCCGCCGCCGGTGGAGCAGCAGCACCATATGTGGGAAGGCTCGGCGATTGCGACACGGACCGGCGTGATGAATATGCGGGATGCAATGCACTACACGCTCTCACACCCGGTGAGCACGGTGATCATCGGCTGCGACAACATCGCGCAGCTTGAGGAGAACGTGCAGATCGCGCGCGAGTTTACGCCGCTGTCCGGGACGCAGGTTGCTGCGTTGAAGGATATGGCGGCGCCGGTGGCGAAGCAGTCGCTGTTCTTCCGATTTAGCGACCGCAGCAAGGGCTAGGCGCGCCCCGGTAGTCAGGAGATCCAGCTGGTGGAGCCCCAGCGCAGCGGCCTCCAGCGGCCGTCCTTGAGAGCAAAGGCGCACCACTCTCCCTGGCCGCAGACGTTGCCGCACCACGTGGTCACATAGACCATCGCGACCGTGGAGTGCGCATTGAAGTAGACCCGGCTGAAGCCGTAGAGCGCGGGAGCGCCTTTGTATTTGAGAGCGATTGGCGAGTTGCTGTTTTTCGGCTCTCGAGCGCTCTCGAACTCCTTCTGCTCGTCGTCGTTCAGCAGTCGAATGGGAAGCGCGCTTTTCCATGGACGCAGGATCAGCTGCTCGTGGCAATGCTTATCGAAATCCTGAAGGATCTCTTCGAAGTCGCGGCGGTCTTCTTCAGCGGGATGGACCGCGACGTGCGGATTCACATCGTCGTCGCCGGGAGGCTGAATCCGGCAGGGTTTGCCTGGCTGGACGGTGGAGATGGTCGTGTCGCGCACCAGAAACAGGTCGTGAGGCCAGCCTGGGCCTGCAGTCTCGCCTGATGGAACCAGTGCTGCGTAGACCTCGTAGGATGCCGCGGCGCGATCGGCCGGCATGGGAATGGCTGGCGGCAGTTCCGGCTGACTGCCCTGCGCCCCTGGGTGTGCCCAAGGGAAGAAAAGCAACGCCGCGAGCAGGATGACAGATTCTCGGACCATGCCGACTCCTGCTTTACAGACACCGCCAGCCGCGAAAATGGAATCCGGTCTGGCGTAACTTTCCCGAGATGGCCGCTGATTGTCGGGAAATCAGTGGAAGCGGAGGACGATGCCGGTGCTGAGGGTAACGGGCCGCAGGCGGCCGGAGAAGGTGTTGAGCTGGCCGTAGGAGACTTCGATGACGCGCCAGTCGAGGTGCGGGAGGACGGTCTTGTCCAGGCCGCCGAGCGCGCGCCAGTCGAACTGGGTAGTGCTGGGCTGGTTGTTGCCGTAGCTGAAGTGGCCGCCTCCAAAGAGGAATTCGGCATACGGATTGAGCGGGATGACCTTTGGGTGCAGGGCGAGCCGCGGCCCGAGGAGGAAGCTGGTGAGCGTGGTGTTGCTGGCGGGGCGCGTGAACTGCACGCGAATGTCTCCACCCAGCTTGGCGAAGGGCAGCTTATGGAAGTCGGAGTAGAAGCCGAAGCCGCCACCGTAACCCCAGTCACTCGCTTTGGGGACAGTATCAGTGTTGAAATGCGACGCGCTGAACTGGCCGTAGATCGCGCTCTGTGCGTGGGCTGCCGGGATGCCGAATGCGAAGAGGAGAAGGGCGGAAAGGACGCAGTGAAGGCGGGGACGACGAAACGCAAAACTATTCATTCAGGAAAAGCCTCTTCACAAAAGGGCATTGGACCGCTTGCTGGCAGTGATGGTCAGTCCCGATTGTACTTCGCGGAGTTCATTCCGGATGGCGGGGAGACGCGTCAGGGCAGGCGGAGAACGAGGCCCATGCTCAGGGTCTTGGGGTGGAGGGTTCCGTCGAGAGCGCTGAGCCCGCCATAGGAGAACTCGACGATGCGCCAGTCGAGGCGGGGAAGCACAGTGTCGTCAATGCCGGCAAGGAACTGGTACTCGAACTGCGTGTTGCTGCCCTGGCTATTGCCGTAGTCGTAGTGGCCGATGCCGCCCAGGGCTTCCAGGTAAGGCATGGCGGGCAGCACACGCGGGTGCAGGGAGACCCGCGGCCCGAGCAGGCCGCTGGTAAGCGTGGTGGTCTGCGAAATGCCGAGGACGTTGCCGCGGAGATCCGCGCCGAGGTGAAAGAACGGGACGGAGTAGAAGTCGTGGTAGACGCCGAAGGTAGGGCCGTAGATCCAATCGTTGCTGGGCGCATCGATCTTGGAACCGCCGAACTCGACATAGATGCCGGTCTGTGCGTGTGCGGCGATGCTGGTGACGAACACGGCGAAGAGCAACAGAAACAACGTGCGCAGATGGCTGAAGGATCTGGACATCAGGGGCCTCTCTTCCAAAACACCGTGCGTACTCGATTGCTGGCTTGCGGCCGGAGGCGGAGTGTCCCCGGTGACAGAATGGATGTCAGGAGCGGTATTTTCGGCTAGTCCGCCTTCACAAAAATTGTGATTCGATCAAATGACCGCTGAGGTTCGCTGGCATGGTGCTGTCGGTTGTGTATCTGGGAAGAGTGGCGTACCGCGCCGGGCTGGAGCTGCAGGAGCGGCTGGTGGGGCTGCGCAAGACCGGCGCCATCGGCGATGTGCTGGTGATGCTGGAGCACGAGCCGGTACTGACACTGGGGCGGGCCATGGGCCGAAAGGACGGCGGCCGGGAGAATCTGCTGCTGAGCGAGGACGAACTGCGAGCGCGCGGCGTGGAGGTGGTGGAGACCAATCGCGGCGGAGACGTGACCTACCACGGACCGGGGCAGTTGGTGGGGTATCCGATCTTTGATCTACGAGGACCGCTGCGAGCCGCAGGCAAGCGGCTGGGGCCGGTGGACTTTGTGCGGCAGATGGAAGAGGCGCTGATTCGCACCATGGCGGATTATGGCGTGGCCGCGATGCGGGTGCCGGGACGGACCGGGGTGTGGACGCAGCCGGGCGGGACGGTGGCGGAAAAGAAGATTGCGGCGATCGGCATTCACGTATCGGCGGGGATCACTTCCCACGGATTTGCGCTGAATGTGACCACGGACCTGAAGGATTTTGCCTGGATTGTGCCGTGCGGGATCAGCGACCGCGCGGTGACCAGCCTGGAGCAGGAGAGCCGGAGCGCTGATTTGGGCACCGAGCTCGCGCTGCAGACGGCGGCGGAGCGGGTGGCGCGGCAGTTTGGTCACGTCTTCCATGCGCAGGTGCTGTGGCTGGAGTCGCTGGAGGAGCTGGCTCCGGTAGGCGCCGGGCCGCACGGAGAGGTGTAATGAGTTGTAAGACGTACTGCGAACAAGAGTTGTAGGTAGCGTTCCCAGGGACGTGAGTGCTTC
>DASXGY010000073.1:0-3188 GCA_036488835.1 Acidobacteriaceae bacterium | reverse complement strand
AACGAGATTACGCGCTGGCTCAAGTTTCTCGAAGGACGGCGCGCGCTCTCTGGCGGCGAGCTGATTCAGTTGCGCGAGACGCACTGGCGGCTGGCCGAGACGCTGCGCTATGGCGGCCGCGCGATCCAGCCCATTCATGGGGATGCAAATCGCAAAAACCTGCTTAAGACGGAGAAGGGCTGGCTCTGGACCGACTTTGAGGATGCGTGCGGCGGTCCGACGGCGTGGGATGTGGCCTGCCTGGTGCGCACCGCGCCCGAGGGTATCGAGGCGGCGTTGACCTCCTATCCCGGTGCGCCCACATGGGATGAGCTGCTGCCTTACTTGCGTGCACGGGAGCTCGAAGCGGTGGTGTATTGGCAGCTCCAGGCCGAGCGCTTCCCCGAACAGCGGCCGGAAGCCCACGCCAGGCTGCGGGAGTGGCAGCGCCGGCAGCCGCATTCCGGCGCCTTTGGCCAATAGCGGCTGATAGACCTCTGCAGAAAAGCAGGCAAAGCATCAGCCTCTGTACTCGGGTGTTGTCTGTTTTTGCCTGCTTTCCTCTGGTTTTGTCGCGTCTTTGGCGTATGCTTTTGCAATGATGCGCATGACGGTGCTGGCGAGCGGTTCGAAGGGAAACAGCACAATCATCGCCACCGGACGCACCCGCATCTTGGTCGATGCAGGACTCTCCTGCCGCGAAATTCTCAAACGCATGCAGACGGCAGGCGAGGATCCGCGCTCGCTCGATGCCATTCTCATCACGCATGAGCACCAGGACCACGTGCAGGGAGTCGCGGTTCTGGCGCGCAAGCTGGGCATCCCCGTTTACTTCACAGAAATGACCCACCGCGCATGGATGCGCTGGATGCGCCCGCGCAAGCGCATGACGTATGCGGATTGGTTACGGCAGCGCGAGGAGGGTGTAACGGCTGTTGCCAACGATGCAGCCCCTACCCCGGGCATCGCTCTGGCCGCGGATGCGGATGGCGCGGAGAGCGAGCTGTGCGAAGAAGCTCCATCCGTGGAGCGCGATCCTGCCGCATTACCCTCTGTGTCGTACTTCGAGGCGGGGAAGCGTTTCGCTGTCGGCGACATCGATGTCGAGCCGTTTACCATTCCGCACGATGCCGCGGACCCGGTGGGTTTCGTCTTTGAGGGTGAGGGCGTCCGTATCGGCTTTGCCACCGATCTGGGCTATGTGCCGGCCAATGCCCGGCAGGCGCTGCGCCGCTGCGATGTCCTGATGCTGGAATCGAACCACGACACCGAGATGCTGCGCGACGGGCCCTATCCGTGGAGCGTCAAACAGCGGGTAATGTCGCGGGTGGGCCATCTCTCCAACGAAGCGGCCGCCGAATTTCTGGAACGGAACTACGACGGGCAGGCTGCGTATGTCATTCTGGCGCACCTCTCGGAGAGCAACAACCTTCCCGCGCTGGCGCGTGTGAGCGCGGAACGGGCCCTTTGCGAACGGATGAGCCTGTTGGCCAACAAGCTACTGCTGGCTGAACAGAATCAGGTGCTGCCGGCGATCGCGCTTTAACGGGCTATCTCTCTCCTGTTGCTGGATTTAGGAGGCCATTGGCGGCATTGAGTACCGCCCGGGTTACCATATTCGAATCCATTGGTCTTTGGCCGCATCGAACGGTTATTATAGGGTTAACGACGATGACTTCGGGGAATCAGGGATACGCGAAAGAAGTTGACGGCGACGCCTTAGCATCGCCTCGCTATAGAAGCCATGACGGGTGCGTCGATCCGGTGGTGGGCGACATTCTCTCCAGTTGGCGCTACGACATCTCCGGTATCACGCCGGCGATGCGCGGCGATTACGAAGAGCACTTTGCAGAGTGCGCTTACTGTCGCAGCCGTCAGCACCTTCATCGCACCATCGATGTGGTCCTGATCGGCCTGACCACGATTTCGACCGCTGCTTTCGTCCTCGCGCTCGCTATTATTCATCACATCCAGCCGTTGCAGCACTGGGCTCTGGTGAGCCTCCATCTGTGGGAGATTCCCATTGTGCTGAGCCTGCAGGCGGCTGCCGCCGGCGGCCTGCTGGTTTCATTCCTGTGCTGGGTTTTGGTGGCCATCGCGACGCCTGCCCCGGTCTTTCTCACCGGCGTGGCCATGAACCAGGCCCGCTCGCTGCACGCGCGATCGCTGGACGATCGCGATTCACGCGTCGCCTAAAGACCGGGATTGCAGTGAATCTCAAAAGGAGAGGCCAATGGCCTCTCCTTTTTGCCGATCCCTAAACCCGGATCTCTATTGCATCCTTAGTCCGCCGGTCAGTTCGCTCACCCGCTGCACATGGTTTCCGCTGCACCAGGTCTCCAGTCCTTTGGCCAGCCGCTCCACGGCGCGCGGGTCAGCATAGGAGGCGGTGCCGATCTCTACCGCTGTGGCTCCGGCCAGCAGGAACTCGACCGCATCCTCTGGCGTCGTGATACCACCCATGCCGATGATGGGAATCTTTACCGCCTTGGCTGCCTCCCATACCATGCGGACGGCAATCGGCTTGATCGCCGGCCCCGAGAGCCCTCCGGTGACATTCGCGATACGCGGCAGGCGGCTCTTCACGTCGATAGCCAGTGAGACGAAGGTGTTTACCAGCGAGAGGGCATCGGCGCCGGCAGCTTCGGCAACCCGCGCCATCTGCGCGATGGACGTGACATTGGGCGAAAGTTTGACGATCAGCGGGCGCGTGGCCAGACGCTTTGCGCGCACCACCAGTTCGGCCAGTTGCGTGGGATCGGCACCGAAGATCAGGCCGCCGTGGCGTGTATTGGGGCAGGAGGCATTCAGCTCATAAGCCGCGATACCGTCGGCGGTATTTAGCTGCTCGATCACCGCCAGATAGTCGTCCACCGTGTAGCCGAAGACATTCGCGATGCACGCCGTCCCTGCATAGCGGCGCAGCGCAGGCAGCTTTTCCGCAAGGAAGGCCGCCACGCCCATGTTCTGCAGCCCGATGGCGTTGATCATGCCGGACGCGGTTTCGATGATGCGCGGCGTCTCGTTGCCCGGCATCGGCTCGCGCGACAGCCCTTTCGTGACAAAGCCGCCGATCTTGTCCAGCGACAGGATCTCCTCAAATTCGATGCCGTAGCCGAAGGTGCCGGAGGCCGCAATAACCGGGTTGCGCAGTTCCAGGCCGCAGAGCCGTACCCGCATATCGGGCTTCACGGTGGTGTCACGCTTCC
>DASXGY010000499.1:0-2204 GCA_036488835.1 Acidobacteriaceae bacterium | reverse complement strand
GGCGAACCGGTTTTCGGTCTCACTACGAATGATTTCGTCCTTACCGATGACGGCATCGAGCAGAAAATTTCGCTAGAAGAACACATCGAGAGTCAACCGCTGGCGCTGGTGATCGTCGTACAGACTGGGGGTGCGGGCGGTCGCCGCCTGGATAGCTACCGGAGGCTCGGTCCGCTTCTCGATGCCGTAGTCGGTGCTGTTCCTCACCGCGTGGCCGTCGTCGGATTCGACAGTGAGCCACACATCGAGGCAGAGTTCACTCCCGACCTGAACAACATTGGGGGAGTGATGGCAGACCTGCAGCCAGGCGATGGCGGCGCAGCCATCCTGGATAGCCTTGCCTTCGCCGTGGACCTGTTGCGCAAACAGCCAACCAACTATCGGCGAGCGATCCTTTGCATCAGCGAGACGCTTGATCACGGCAGCCAGAGCAAGCTCGAAGATGCGCTGCGCGCCATCGGCGATACCAATACCACGATCTACAGCCTCGGCTTCTCCACGACGAAGGCCGACATGAAACACGACGCGGATGAGTTCAACTCCGACCTCACGCCCGCTCCAGCGCACGGTTGTCTGGCTAAGGATCAGAGCAACGGTTCAGAGACGCATCCTGTGCAGGTTCCGGACGGCAAGGGCAACAATCGCGCGATGCAGACGCTCGATTGCCTAAGCCTGCTCGCGCCGCCTTTACTCGCTGCCAAGATGGCGGCGATGGCAGCATTGGACGGCATGCATCGCAATGTTCCGGAGAGCGTTGCCCGACTTACAGGCGGCGAGTACTTCAAGTTTGAAAACACGCGCAGTCTGGAACGCGGGCTAATCACCCTCTCGAATCAAATTCCGAATAGCTATACTCTCAGCTTCTCGCCACAGGCGGACAGCCCAGGTTTCCATGCGATTGACGTTCGCCTTAAGCAACGCACAGGTCTGCATGTAGACGCGAGAAAGAGTTACTGGGCAGAAAGTTCCAAGGCCGCGGACTAGTACGGTAACTGCCTTGAAGGTCGCTTATCGGTTCATTCGATTCGTAACTGACCTCTATTTGGCTCTTGTCGAGATTTTCAAACTGACCCCTTACTGCTCGGTTTTGCGTTGTTGCCGATCAATTCCAGCGCGTGGGATACACTACGCGCGATTGCATGTCCTATTTTTTTAGTTGACATGCGTCATCAACGCACAATATATTCCTATTTTATTAGGAGATGGCATGGCCGGACGCAGAGGTGGATCAACGAGCGGATCCGCGGCGATGACGCCGCTGGAGCTGAAGATCATGCAGGTGCTGTGGCGGCTGGGGCCATGCCAGGTGCAGGCGGTGCAGCAGGAGCTGGACGGCGAGCTGGCCTACACCACGGTGCAAACGATGCTGAACGTGCTGCACAAGAAGAACCGGGTGACACGGCGGCTGCGCGGGCGGGCGTACGAGTATCGTGCCGCGGTTTCCCAGGAAAAGACACTGGGGACGGCGGTGGGAGACCTGGTGGAACGGATGTTTGGCGGGTCGCCGGAGGAGCTGGTGATGAGCCTGGTGAAGTCGCGGCAACTGGATGCGGGGCGGCTGGCGAAACTGGCAGCGCGGGTGGACGCGGCAAAGGCCGCGAAGAAAGATCGCAGGAGCGACGGCGATGCATGAGCTTCTGATGACGGTTAGCGGATGGTGGATGAATCATGCACAGGATTTCCTGCTGCGCTACCTCACGCACTCCGCGGTGACGCTGGCGATGGTGGGCGCGGTGGCGTGGCTAGGCGACCGGCTGCTGCGCAGTGTTGGCCCGCAGGCGCAGCATCGGATGTGGGTTACGGCGCTGCTGATGAGCGTGGCGCTCCCCTTGTTGCCGGCCGGGTGGCTGGCCCGACTGGGCCCGGCGCATACGACCGCCGGTCTTGGCACAGTTACCGTTACATATAATGCGGTTGCTGCAGCCGCGGAACGCTGGACAGACTCGCCGGTGCTCTGCGCGATGTTGGCTGCGGCGTATCTGCTGACGTTGTTGTTCTATGTGCTGCGGCTGCTGTGGCGCGGGCGGCGGACCCGAGCGATGGTGCGACGGGCGACGGCGTTGCCGCTTGAGGCTTCCGCTTGCGGATTCTTGAACGACGCCGCACGACGGTTCCGGGTGGCAATGCCGGAGGTGCGCTGCTCTTCAGAGACGCGGGGACCGGTTGTGCTGGGCCTGCGGCGGCCGCTGCTGCTGGTGCCGGAG
>DASXGY010000446.1:0-5034 GCA_036488835.1 Acidobacteriaceae bacterium | reverse complement strand
GCGGCGTGCTCGACTTGCGGATTTGTCCCACCCATTGCTGCGGCGAGTCCACCGGCGGCCATGGAGCAGGCGACGCCGACTTCGCCCTGACAGCCCACCTCCGCACCCGAAATGGACGCGTTCTCCTTGTAGAGAATGCCGATGGCCGCAGAAGTGAGGAAGTAGCGCAGGATGCCCGCCTCGTCGGCCCCGGAAACGTAGTTCTGGTAGTAGTGCGCGACGGCCGGGATGACTCCGGCAGCGCCATTGGTGGGCGCGGTGACGACGCGGCTGCCTGCGGCGTTCTCCTCGTTCACGGCCATGGCGTAGATGGTGACCCAGTCGAGCGGCGCGAGCGGATCTCCGGTGCCTTTGCCTGCGGCCTGCTGCTGCTGCAGGCGTGCGGCGAGACGTTTGGCGCGGCGGCGCACGCGCAGTCCGCCGGGCAGGATGCCGTCGGTCGCGAGGCCGCGCGCGACGCAACTCTGCATAACATCCCAGATGTGCAGAATGTCCCGGCGTACGGAGTCCGCGGCATCGGGCGTGTCGTTGGGGGTAGTGCGGCGGCGTGCACACTCGTTGCGCATCATGATCTCGTCGATGCGCAGGTTGTCGCGCTTCGCCATATCGAGCAGCTCTGCGGCGCTGCGGAAGGGATACGGCAGCGAACTGTTGGTCACGATCGGCGCTGCGTTCACGTCGGCGCCGTCTTCAACGATGAAGCCGCCGCCGATGGAGAAGTACGTTGCGCTGAACAGCGGCGCGCCGGTGACATCGGATGCGGTGAAGCGGATGCCGTTTGGATGCTGGGTGTGCGCGCCGGGCGGAATCATCTGGTCACGATGAAAGAGGATGTGCTGTTCCTCGCGAAACGGAACGACGTGGCGGCCAAGGAGCGAGAGTGTCGACGAGAGCCGGATGGCTTCGAGCTTGCTGTCGATGGTGTCGGGATCCAGCTTGCTGGCCTCTTCACCAATCAGGCCGAGGATGACGGCGCGATCGGTCCCGTGCCCCATGCCAGTGAGTGCGAGCGAGCCGTAAAGGTCGGCGTGGACTTCGACGGTGGGTGTCAACAGGTTCTGCGTGTCCAGAGTCAGTAGGAAGGTGCGCGCGGCGCGCATGGGGCCCATGGTGTGCGAGCTGGAGGGCCCGATACCGACTTTATAGAGATCGAACAGCGAGGTTTTCACGACTGGCTATGGTAGCAGCGGCGAGACAACTGCAGACAGCGGACAACGTCAGACAAGTGCAGAGAGCAACGCCGAAGAGCGGTCTGGGTCTGTCTGGAGTGATCTGTCTTGGTCTGCCGTCGTCTGCTCTCTGCAACCTTTGTGGCCTGCCTTCACTTGTAAGCCGCTGGCTATACTCGACTTTTCCCTAGGAATCACAGGCGGCCCCGGGATGCATTTCAAAGCGCTGAGTGCTGCGGTCTACGGCATCGACGCGCACATCATCGACGTTGAGGTGGATTTCTCCGGCATTCAAGTGGCGGAGGATCGCTTCTCGACCGTTGGACTACCGGATGCTGCTGTACGCGAGAGCCGCGATCGTGTGCGAGCCGCTCTCCGCAACTCCGGTTTCACGTTGCCCCCCACGCATATCACCATCAATCTGGCGCCGGCCGATCTCAAGAAAGAAGGCTCCGGCTTCGATCTACCGATTGCGGTCGGCATTCTGGGTGCATATGGCGCGCTTGAGAACCGCGATCTGAGTCAGTTCCTGACAGTAGGCGAGCTGGGTCTGGATGGCAGCGTGCGCGGGGTGCCGGGCATGTTGCCGATTGCGGTGGCGGCGAAGCAGCGCGGCATCGCAAATCTGATTGTGCCGGCGGCGAATGCGGCGGAGGCCGCAGTGGTCGAGGGGCTGAATGTATACCCGGTGGCGTCCCTGCCGGAGGCGCGCGAGCTGCTGAATGCCGCGGCGAATGGCGGCATCAAGGCCCAGCCGTATCGCGTGAATTCGAGTGCGATGCTCGATGCGCTGCAGCACTATCCCTTCGACTTCAAGGATGTGCGCGGGCAGACGATGGCGAAGCGCGCCCTGGAGATTTCGGCCGCGGGAGGCCACAACATTCTGATGATTGGGCCACCAGGTTCGGGCAAGACGATGCTGGCGAAGCGGCTGCCGTCGATTCTGGCACCGCTGACCTTTGCCGAGGCGCTGGAGACAACGAAGATCCACTCGGTGGCGGGGGTGCTGGACGCGAAGTCGGGGCTGGTAACGCAGCGGCCGTTCCGCTCTCCACACCACACCATCTCCGATGCCGGACTGATCGGTGGCGGCGCCGTGCCGCGGCCGGGCGAGGTTTCTCTGGCACACAACGGGGTGCTGTTTCTGGATGAGCTGCCGGAATTTCCTCGAAATGTGCTGGAGGTGATGCGCCAGCCACTCGAGGACGGCACCGTGACGATCGCGCGCGCATCGATGTCGCTGAGTTTTCCGGCGCGCTTCATGCTCGCCGCGGCGATGAACCCTTGTCCCTGTGGCTACTTTAACGACAAGAGTCGCGAGTGCCAGTGCACACCGCCCATGATGCAGCGCTATGTGTCGCGGGTCTCGGGACCGCTGCTGGACCGCATCGACATCCATATAGAGGTGCCCGCGGTGCAGTATCGAGAGCTGCGTGCCGGGCAGGCGAACGAGGGATCGGTAGAGATTCGGGCGCGCGTGCTGGCGGCACGAGCCAGGCAGCATGAGCGCTTTCGGGGCGAGGCGATCTACTCCAATGCGCAGATGACAACGCGCCAGATCCGCCAGTGGTGCGAATTGCCGGCCGAGGCAGACCGGCTGCTAGAACGGGCGATGCAGCAGCAGGGACTGAGCGCGCGGGCGCACGATCGCATCTTGAAAGTGGCGCGCACAATAGCGGACCTGGAAGGGGCTGCCACGTTGACGGTGCAGCACCTGGCCGAGGCGATCCAGTACCGCACGCTGGATCGGAACTATTGGAGCTGATGGCCTGTGGATCGGTGGGGACCGCGCTATGGTTTTCAGGAGAATTAAGCCCTGCTTTGGTGCATTATCGCCATCTCGCCAATGACGGATACCGATCTTGATTCGACATAAATACAACAAAACAGGAAGCTTACACGTATTTTACTGATATGCGGATAATTCTTTTAACCGCCTATGAAAAAAGGTGTTGACCTCCGCCATAGTTAACGATAATGTCGAACCTGCCAGAGGTGATCCGCTCTACTGTCACCTCCAAGACAAAGGTTTCTGGCGTCCCTGAACCGGTGAGCAAGGGTGTTTCGGTAAGCCTGAGTTCGCTTTCCCGGGTATTCAGGTGTGCGGCTCCGGACGTCGAGTTGCCAATTCCAGGCACTGCAAATCAGCGGAAAGCAAAGGCTGTCATGTGTGGCGCACTTCTGCATCTTTTAGGAAGGTTGTGCGTCATTAAGATTGGTTAAAAGAAAAAGCAAAGACTGAGGTATCGGCGTCCAATGGGAATATTCATGGGGGACCGTGCCAAGACTGTCTAGGAATGAGAGGAAATTTTCATGCGTTCCGATCTGATCTATGGGGCACTCACCCACATTTCGAATCGCTACCAGCTCTGTCAGTTGGCCTCCAAGGCCACACGGAAGCTCCACAAGCCGAATACCCGCCTGCAGGACACCACGAATGAAGTACTCGTCCGGTTCCATGAGGCAAGTCCCATGGGTATGAACGGCGATGTTAAAGTGGCTTCTGAGCAGGTTTCGCAGCAGCGCCGCGCAGCGTAAGCGCGGCCGCTCGCTGCGGCGAGTCGTCTAACCGTTCCAGCAACTCCCTTCCTGAGCTACACCCTCCTTCCATCATCGATCTCCCTCCCAACCTCCCACCGCAGGTGAATTGTGACTATCGCAGAACTGAAAGAAAAAAATATTACTGAGCTGAGCCGGATTGCGCGCAGCTTGGAGATTCCCGGAGCCAGCGGGCTTCGCAAACAGGACCTGATCTTCAAGATCCTTCAGGCGCAGAGCGAAAAAGAGGGCCACATCTTCGCCGAGGGCGTGCTTGAAATCCTGCCCGACGGCTATGGCTTCCTCCGCTCCCCCGATTACAACTATCTGCCTGGCCCCGACGACATCTATGTCTCCCCTTCGCAGATACGCAAGTTCGATCTGAAGACCGGCGACACCATCAGCGGCAACGTACGGCCGCCCCATGAGGGCGAGAAGTATTTTGCACTGGTGAAGATCGAAGCCATCAACTTCGAATCGCCGGAAGAGACCCGCAACAAGATCCTGTTCGACAACTTGACCCCCCTCTATCCGGAAGAGCGTATCCGTATGGAGACGGTGCACGAGAACACCAGCGGCCGCGTGATGGACCTGCTGACGCCGATCGGCAAGGGACAGCGCGGACTGATCGTTGCGCCGCCGCGCACCGGCAAGACCATGCTGCTGCAGTCGATCGCGAACTCGATCACGACCAACCATCCCGAGGTCGCACTGATCGTGTTGCTGATTGATGAGCGGCCGGAAGAGGTCACGGACATGCAGCGTTCGGTGAAGGGCGAAGTGATCAGCTCGACCTTCGATGAGCCCGCCGCGCGCCACGTGCAAGTGGCGGAGATGGTGATTGAAAAGGCGAAGCGCCTGGTCGAACACAAGCGCGACGTGGTGATCCTGCTGGATTCGATTACGCGTCTCGCGCGCGCCTACAACACCATCGTGCCGCCGTCGGGCAAGGTGCTGTCGGGGGGCGTGGATTCAAATGCGTTGCAGCGCCCGAAGCGTTTCTTCGGTGCGGCACGCAACATTGAAGAAGGAGGTTCCCTCACCATCATCGCCACCGCGCTGGTCGATACCGGCTCGCGCATGGACGAGGTGATCTTCGAAGAGTTCAAGGGTACCGGCAACATGGAGGTCATCCTGGACCGCAAGCTGGTGGACAAGCGCGTCTTTCCGGCGATCGATATCCAGCGCTCCGGCACGCGTAAGGAAGAGTTGCTCATCGGCAAGGAAGACCTGCAGCGCATCTGGATTCTGCGCAAGGTGCTCAACCCTCTGTCGCCGGTAGAGGCGATGGAACTCTTGGTGGATCGCCAGTTCAAGACGCGGAACA
>DASXGY010000443.1:0-11541 GCA_036488835.1 Acidobacteriaceae bacterium | reverse complement strand
CTCGGCTCATCGTACCGCACGCCACTGCCATGGAAGATGAATGATAGCCTCGCGATATATGGGCAGAGCCGCCGTCCACCTTCCGGCAGTTACAGATTTCCTGATCATCGGCGCCGGGATTGCCGGTCTTCGCGCCGCCATCACACTGGCGGAAGCCGGCCGCGTCCTGGTGGTCACCAAGGAGGCGCTCGGCGAATCGAATACGCAGTATGCGCAGGGCGGCATCGCGGTCGCGATCAGCGGCGCTGAGGATGTCGAGCTGCATCTGGAAGATACGGTTGCCGCAGGAGACGGTCTGGTCGACCCCGTTGCGGCGCGTGTGCTGGTGGAAGAAGGTCCGTCCCGGGTAGAAGAGTTGCTGCGGTGGGATACTCACTTCGATCGCTACGCAACCGGTGACCACACCGGTGAGCTGATGCTGACGCGCGAAGGAGCCCACAGCCGCAACCGCATTCTGCACGCGAATGGCGATGCCACTGGCCGCGAGATCGGCCGCGCACTGCTGGCGCACGCGTCCGCGACGCCGGGCATTACGCTGCTGCCCTGGACGCTGCTCACCGATCTGCTCACCGCGGAGGGACGGGTTCGTGGAGCGCGGCTGCTCGATGAGAATGGCGAGATCCGGACCGTGCAGGCCCGCTCCGTCCTTCTGGCGAGCGGCGGTGCTGGGCAGGTTTACAGCGACACGACCAACCCCGCCGTGGCGACAGGCGATGGCATTGCAGCGGCACACGCTGCCGGCGCCGGGCTGGCCGACATGGAGTTCTATCAGTTCCATCCCACGGCGCTGAGTCTGCCCGGTGTGCTGCGCTTCCTGCTCTCTGAGGCACTGCGCGGCGAAGGCGCGTGGCTGGTGAATGCGGCGGGGGAGCGCTTCATGCAGCGGCATCATCCGTTGCTGGAGCTTGCCCCGCGGGATGTGGTGGCGCGTGCCGTCACCCGCGAGGGAATCGGCAAGCGACCCGGCGAGGTGCTGCCGGTGTATCTCGACATGCGGCACGTGACAAGCATCGATCCCGATGCGCGTTTCCCGGGCATCTCTGCCTTCCTCCATCAGCATGGCCTTGACCTGGCGCGAGACCTGATTCCGGTGCGGCCGGCCGCCCACTACCTGATGGGTGGCGTTCGTACGGATGTCGATGGGCGAACATCCCTGCCCGGCCTTTATGCCGCGGGCGAAGTGGCCTGCACCGGCGTGCATGGCGCAAATCGGCTGGCCAGCAACTCGTTGCTGGAGGGGTTGGTTTTCGGCGCGCGCGCAGCGGAAAGTATGCGCCGTGAGAGCGGCGTGCCGGTGGTGATCGCGGATGTGCAGCAGCCGGTGCCGTCACGCGATGCAGCATCCCTGCCGCCGGTTGCGGAAGCCATCCAGCGGCTGCAGCAGCAAATGTGGGAGCACGCCGGCTTGCTGCGCGATGCAGAGTTGCTGGGAAGTATCGACATGACTGGGGCGACGAGCTACGCGGAAGCGATTCCATCCGCTCAGTGGACCCGCCGTGAATACGAGGCGCGTTCACTGGCGCGTGTAGCACGGGCAATTGTGTTCAGCGCGCTGGCGCGGAAGGAGAGCCGCGGAGCGCATTATCGCAACGACTTTCCGAAGAGAGATGACGCACGGTTCGGTACGCACTCGCACCTTGTG
Organism: Acidobacteriaceae bacterium; assembly: GCA_036488835.1. Classification (GTDB taxonomy): domain Bacteria; phylum Acidobacteriota; class Terriglobia; order Terriglobales; family Acidobacteriaceae; genus KBS-83. The sequence goes on along the minus strand of DASXGY010000443.1, from coordinate 9,899 downwards.
GGCGATGCCGTTAGTTTTGGACCGCTGCTTCAGGCCGAGAGTCAAAGCACCGCGCGGACAGAGTCGCCGGCGCTACGTTGAATGCTGCTCGGGCAGCAGCAGGGAAGCGGCGGCAAAGATCGCTACTGTGCCGAGAATGACGACCAGCGACCACAGCGTCGGTATCTCAAACCAGCGGGTCGCAATCATCTTCCCACCGACGAAGGCCAGTATTGCCGCCAGGCCGTAGTGCAGCAGATGCAGCCGATGCAGAAGGCTCTGCAGAACGAAGTAGAGCGACCGCAGTCCCAGGATCGCGAAGATGTTCGAGGTGTAGACGATGAATGTGTCGTGCGTCACTCCCAGTACGGCGGGCACCGAGTCGATGGCGAAGACTACATCGGTGATCTCGATTGCGACAACGGCGAGCAGCATCGGCGACACGCGCCAACCGCGGCTTTGCACCCAGTGCGAGATGGTTGGCGAGGCGGTCCGGCCTTTCTTCTGGCGCACCAGCCTCCATGCGGCATAGAACAGGAGGGTCCCGAAGACGTACTGCATCGCCGCAAAGCGATCGAGCAGCGCAACGCCTGCCACGATAAACAACGCGCGGAGCACGATGGCGCCGAGCACGCCGTAGATCAGCGCGCGATGCTGCTGGCCAACCGTGAGCCCGAAGCTGCCAAACAGGACAAGAAAAACAAAGAGGTTGTCGATTGAGAGCGAACCCTCCAGCACATAGCCGGAGATGAATTCGAGCGCGTGCTGCTGCCCCTGCGCGTGCAGCACGAAGGCGGCAAAGCCCAGGGCGAGCACGATAAGAAAGACGGTCCAGACGAGTGCGGTCCGAAAGCGCGGACCCTCAGGCCTGCGGCCAAGCACGACCAGATCGATCACCAGCAGCAGTAGAACCACTGCGTGAAAGCCGATCCAGTAGGTGAGGGGTGCGCCGCCAATCATGCGGCCGTCAATGTGCATTCAGCAGGCGGATGCTTTCCAGAAACACTTCACCGGAGATGGTCAGGCTCTTCGCACTGATTTTGTCCAGCGTGTCCTCGGGAGTGTGATGCCATCCGTCGGGGTGTTCGGCGTCGTGCGGTCCGTAATCCACATCGATCACATCGGCAGAAGGCACGCCGCGCTGCACGAAGGGGAGATGATCGTCTTCCTCCGCAGCCTCTGTCTTGAAGAAATGACTCGCGTTACCGGTCTTCTTCGCGGCCTCATACACCAGGTCTTCGATGGCAGGCGTCGCCGTGGTCACCCGGGTCACATCCAGGTCGCGGTCGCCGATCATGTCCGCCAGCAGCAAGCCTTTGATCTTTTTCAGCGTGCCGTCCATCTGCCACTTCGCCGCAAGATGGCGGCTGCCGTAGAGCGAGTCGGACTCGCTCCAGCTCTCCACTGCCTCCTCGCCGTCGAAGAAGACGAGCCACACGCTATAGCCATCCAGCGTGCGGCCGCGCAGATGGTTTGCGATCTCGAGCAGCAGGCCCGTTGTCGCCGCACCATCGTTCGCGCCGACGAACGAGGTGTCGCGCAGCGGATAGTTCGTCTCGTAGTGCGTGGCTAGCACGATTACGCCATCCTTTTTGCCGGGAAAGCGCACGATGAAGTTGGTCATCTGCTGCGGTCCCGCGGGCGTGGAGGCGACGAAGCTATCGGCCTGAAGGTTATCGTGCGCGAACTGTTTCCTCAGATAATTCTGTGCGCAGAGCAGGCCGGCACTGCCGTTGAAGCGTGGCCCGCAGGCGACGAACTGCCGCGCGTATTCAAGCGCCTTGGCGCCGTTGAACTGGGTGGGCGTCTGCGCATACAGCAATGGAATCTGCAGCACCAGAACGGTCAGCAAAGAGAGTCGGCGAATCAGGATGCGGCCTCCTGCTTCTTGCGATCCCGCCGCGACGGATGGACCATGTACGCGACTCCGATGCTGATGATGTAGAGCACCAGCATGGGCGCGGCAAAGACGCACATGGTGAGAATGTCCGGAGTCGGGGTAATGATGGCTGCGATGATGAAGATCACCAGGATGGCGTACCTGATGTTTCGCCACAACCACCGTGCGCTTACCAGGCCGAAGAGGGCGAGGAACATCACCAGGATAGGCAGCTCGAAGGTCGCGCCCAGGCCCAGAATGACGGTCATGAACAGATCGGTGTACTCGCTGATCGTAACCATCGGCTGAAACTGCTTGCCAAAGCCCAGCAGGAAATCCAGCGCTCCGGGGTAGACGTAGTGATAGCCGAAGAATGCGCCGGCGAGAAACAGCCCGACCGTCGCCGACATGAACGGAAGCACGTAGCGCTTCTCGTGGCGGTAAAGCCCCGGTGAGATGAAGAGCCATACCTGGAACAGGATGAAGGGCGAGGCCCCAATGGCGCCGCCGACGAAGGCCAGCTTCAGATAAAAGTTGAAGGGCTCAATCGGGTTCAGGTAGACGAGCTGGGGGTTCAGGTGATGCCGCGTGAGCGCAGTGGTGATCGGCTGCTGCATCATGGCGGCGATGCCATCGTGGAAGTAATAGGCCACGAAGAAGCCGACCACCAGGTAGACGGCAGAGTGGATCAGGCGCCGGCGCAGCTCTTCGAGGTGCTCGATCAGGCTCATGCCTGGCAGCTCGGCGCGCCCGGTCACCGCGTTGCGCGCGCGCTCGACTAGATCGTCATCCATGATGGGTGGGTACGGTATCTCCGGTCTGACTGTGGGAAGGCTCGGAAGCGGCGGCCCGCATTGCATCCTGGGCGTCCGCTTGCAATTCGTCGAGCGCCTGCGGCTCGTCTGGCGCCTGCGGCTCGTCCAATGACTGGCCCGCGGCGGTCACCTCGATGCCGCCTTCGGCGTTCTCGACGGCATGATAAGGCGACCGGCTGCTGACCGGCAGGCCACTGGCCGGTGGCTGGATGGATGGTGCCTGGGATGTTTCGGAATTTGGAATCTCGGGATTCGCTGCGTCCGCGGCTTCGGTCCCCAAAGTCTCGGCCTCAGCGATCCGGACCGCCTCTGTGGCCGGTTCGGCGCTCACCGTCTCGCCGGCCGTAATGGCAACCGGGGTCGCCGGCTGCGACGCAGCGGCCTGGGCGGAGAGCTCCTTCTGGCGCTCGGCCTGCTCGGAAGCGCGCAACTCCTCCTCGATCTGGAACTTGAAATCGTTCGAAGCCTTGCGGAACTCGTAAAGGAGCTTGCCTACCTGCCGGCTGATTTCGGGCAGCTTCTTCGGTCCGAAGACGATCAGCGCAATCACCACGATGAACAGCGTGTCGCCCACACCGAAGTTCGCCAGCCGGACGGGTGGCAGCGGAGCGTCCGCCACGCGTGCCAGAGAGGAAAGGCAGAGGTAAAAGATGGCTGGCAGTGGCATTCCTTTCCAAATATACCTGCCGCTGGCGTGAGCTGGCTTATGGTTCGAGAGCCGCGGCGATCTAAACCATTTGCCCCGCGAGCTGTCGTTCTGTACGCAGGTGCGCTGGAGAAGAACGTCCTGAACGGCTGCATCGGTTTCGGTGGGAGGCGTTTTCCGCTGTATTACACTGGTGCTAACAGAGGCCACGTCCCGCACGCGGAATTTGCGTCGCGTTCATCCGGACAGACATCTGTTGTAACGAGGTTGCAACATCCCCGCAGGCTGGGCGAGGGCAGAAGCCTTCGCAGCGAGCCGGCTGCAGCCCGAGAGTGCTTTCAACATCCCCGTTCGCCGCCCCCAGGGCGGCCGGACTGAAGGCGGAAGACGATGGAACTGCTGGTGGAAGATATCCCTGCTGCGCGTGTAGCGAATGCCCCCGTTTTCGGTACTGAGGGCGAAGCCTGCTCGCTTGAGAACTACCTCACCCTGCCTGACCACACCATGGATGAGCGCATTGCCGCCGCACGGAAACGGCTTGGCAAGAGCACTATCCTGCTCGGCCATCATTACCAGCGCGACGAGGTGATCCGTTTCGCCGACTACACTGGCGACTCGTATCGACTGTCGAAGATCGCGGCCAGCACGGATGCGCGCTACGTGGTCTTTTGCGGCGTTCACTTCATGGCGGAGAGCGCCGATGTGCTCGGCAAAGCGGGGCAGCAAGTTATCCTGCCTGACCTTAACGCCGGCTGCTCCATGGCAGATATGGCGGAGATCGGCCAGGTCGAAGACTGCTGGGAGTCGCTCGAGCGCCTGGGTCTCAGCGAAAATCGAGTCATTCCGCTGACCTACATGAATTCCACCGCAGCTATCAAGGCCTTCTGCGGAGAGCGCGGCGGGCTGGTCTGCACCTCTTCCAATGCGGCCGCGGCCTTCGACTCGGCCCTTGCCCGGCGCGAAAAAATCCTCTTCCTGCCCGACCAGCACCTGGGCCGCAATACCGCATACGCGATGGGCATTCCGCTGAACGAAATGGTGGTCTGGGACCCGTGGCAGATCAACGGCGGTGTGGCTCCGGACCGGCTGCGCGCGGCCAAGGTGATCCTGTGGAAGGGGCACTGTTCGGTCCATCAGCGCTTCCTGCCCAGCCACGTGGACGCCATGCGTGCAAAACATCCCGATGTGCAGGTCATCGTGCATCCGGAGTGTCGCTGGGAGGTCTGCCAGAAAGCTGATGCTCTGGGCTCAACCGAGCGGCTGATCGAGCTGGTCGAAAAAGCGCCGGCGGGCAGCACTTTCGCCATCGGGACGGAGATCCATCTGGTGAATCGTCTCGCAAAGCAGTACGCCGCGAAGGGCAAGCGCGTAATGACGCTCGACGATACCGGCTGCCTCTGCACCACCATGTATCGCATCTCCCCGCAACACCTGGCTTGGGCGCTCGAAAATCTGATCGACGACCGAGTGGTGAACCGCATCAAGGTCGACGAGGATGTGAAACACTGGGCCAAGGTAGCGCTGGACCGCATGCTCGAGGTCGGCGTTCCCGTACCCAAGGCGCGCCCGGCGGAAGCACCGGCGCCGGAGGCGGCGCAAAGGAGCGCATGAAGACCTTCACACTCGAAGAGGCGAACGCGCTGCTGCCGGTGGTGGAGGCATTGCTGGAGCAGGCGATCGTGGCCAAGGAAGAAGCCGAGCGGCTAGAGGGCGAAATTCAGTCCTTACGTCAGCGCATCTTCCTTTCGGGTGGAATGACGGTCGACATCGCGGGCGTGGCGCGGAACCGTACCGAGGCGGAAGCCCAGGTGCAGAAGGCGAAAGACGCACTTGGCGAAATCGATTCTATCGGCGTGCAGGTGAAGGACTTAGATACCGGCCTGCTGGATTTTCCCTGCCGTATTGATGGCGATTTGGTGCTGTTGTGCTGGCGTCGCGGCGAAAGCCGCATCGAGTACTGGCATACGCTTGAGGCGGGCTTCCGTGGAAGGCAGCCGCTGGACGAACGCTTCGGACGCGGCTGGCGCGACCGGCCGAACTGATTCCCCTGAGATTTCGCTTCACCTGCGATTTACCGGGAATTGACACTTTTCAATAGCTATTATCCAATAGCGATAGTATGTCGACTGCACACATAGCGGGGCAAAATGGGTCTTTTCGCGACCTGTGCGCCGCCCATGGCATCGCCGTGACCCACCAGCGCCAGGTGCTGTTTGAGGTGATGCAGAGCATCCCGGGGCATCCCAGTCCGGAAGAAGTCTACGAGCGCGTCCAGGCGCGTATCCCATCCATCTCGTTGGCGACGGTCTACAAGAACATCCACCTGTTCATCGCCAGTGGCCTCTTCCGCGAGGTCAGCCTGCATCATGGCTCGCTGCGCGTGGAGATGAACGATCGCCCGCACCACCACATGGTCTGCACCCGATGCAAGGCGATCTACGACTTGGACGAAGCACAGCTTGGCGATATGCCACGGCCGCATCGGCTGCCCAACGGCTTCATCGCCGAGCGCTATTCGGTCGATGTGTTGGGCCTTTGCTCCGCATGCCAGGACGCAGAATCTTCAATCGTCGAATAGCCGGCGACTGCTGCCCTTTCGTCACTTTCGGAATTGCCGAGGTGAGCGTTCCGGGGTGCGCGTGCGTCGATGCGAATGTGCCTGCGTCGGAATCAGATAGAGCTGTCTGCGCGTTTCGGTGCGCATATAGGGCGCGCATATAGGATGTGTGACATGTTCGGCAGACAGCTTTGGGGTCGGTGGCTTGCGGGATTTCTGGGCGTTTCAGCATTATTGCTTGCTGGATGCGGTGACTTCTTTTCGAACGGTGGTGGCGGCGGTGGTGGTGGCACCACTGTGGGCAGTTACACCTACGTCGGAACGCAGAGCGGCGTGCTCGTCGGTTATTCCGTATCGTCTACCGGCGCCCTCGCTACGCTCTCCGGCTTTCCTAACCAGTTTGCGACAGCGGGAATCAATGGGCTCGCGGTTACACCGAACAACACTGTCCTGTATGCAGGTGTCGCGGGGATAGGCGTCTATGGCCTGGGCATCAACAGCAGCAACGGCGGCACGACGCTGATCAACACCAACGCTTTGGTGCAGGATGTCGCGCCTTCGTCACTGACCGTCGATCCGTCGGGTAAATTTCTGCTGGTCGCCGGTCTTGCCAATGGCGTGGCGGCCGTCGGTGAGTACGCCATCAATAGCGATGGCACGCTTTCCGAGGTGTCGGGTTCGCCGGTCTCGATCACGTTTGGTGCCGGGACCAACACGACCAATCTCTCCGTGCAGAACATCGCCGTGGCGCCGAATAGCAGTTACGTCTTCGTCACGCTCGGACAATTGGGCGTGGCTCCCATGCCGTTCAATACCAGTGGCAGTCTCTCGGCAAACACGCAGATCATTGGTCCGAAAGCACCCAACAACATTGCCAACCAGGATCTTGGCCTGGCTGTGAATCCGACCAGCTCTGCCCTCTTCATTGGCGAGACCAATGTCGGAGTGCGCGTGTTCACGATTGGCACCAGCAGCTTCACGGAGATTAGCGGCTCGCCTTTCGCGGCAGGTGGCCAGCCACGCTCCCTCACATTCGATGGCACGGGCGACTACCTCTATGCTGCCAATGCCACGGACAACACCATTAGCGGTTATTCGGTACTCGCCTCCGGTTCGCTCTCGCCACTTTCCGGATCGCCCTTCTCCTCGGTGGGTGCGCAGCCGTTTGCGTTGGCGCTGGATCAGTCGAAGAAATATCTCTTTGCGGCGAACCTTGGCGGCACCCCCGATCTGCAACTCTTCTCCTTCGACAGCACGACGGCCGGCAAGCTCGACCCGGGCGCGACAGCGACGAATGCCACCTTGGCGGCGGCAGTTGCGAGCACGCACTGACGCCCGCGCATGCACCAACGCTGGCTCGCAATGGCGGTGACATTCTTTGGGCTGTGAATATTTTGCGAAGCTGATCCCGACTCGCTAAGTGACATTGTTGAGGCCGGTAGCCCGCTTCATCACGCTTTCCACCAGCAGGGTTCGCCAGCTTCCGCGCGCGCCTGTATATGCTGGAAGAGATCGTGGTCGAAGAACTATGGAGCAGGCGCATTCTTCCTCTCGCTTCGCGCGTTGTCGTGGCGGGGACGTTCGCGCTCGTCTGCGGCGCCGGGCTCTCCGGGTGTCATCACGCTGCCTCCGGCACGGCAGATGTCGTGTATGTCGCAGCGAAAGGGGCGTGGCTGCGCGACCGTATAGCGCCGGTCTCAAGCAAAGTTGCGCCGGTCAGCAACGGCGAAAAGCTGAAGGTGTTGGATCACGAGCGGCGGTTTCTGCAGGTGGAAACGCCGGACGGCAAGACCGGCTGGATCGAGGAGCACTCTGTCATCGACCAGCCGACCTACAATGCCTTTCAGACCCTCACCCGCGATCACGCCAGGGACCCGGTGGTGGCCACCGGCGTCCTGCGGGATGAGCTCTTCGCACATCTGTCGCCGGGCCGGGATACGGAACACTATTTCCTGCTTCCGGAAGGCGAGAAGCTGCAATTGCTGGAGCGGGCCAGCATCAAAAAGCTCACGGCCGAGGAGGCCTATCGCGAGCAGCAGCGCAGGGCCGCGGAGGAGCGAGCGGGCGCTGCCGCCGATCGGCTGATGGAACTGGTCGAAAAGGGCAAGGGGCCGACACCGAAGGGTCCCATCGTGCTGGGCAAAGCACAGGCACCGCCCTCGGCTCCAGAGAACGCGTTTGTCCCCACACCGGTGCCGGTGGACCCCAATGCTCCTCCTACGCAGTACGAAGACTGGTGGCTGGTGCGCGACAGCCACGGCCGTGTGGGCTGGCTGCTGGCACGGCGCCTGGACGTGGACGTGCCAGACGAAGTGGTCCGCTATGCGGAGGGACAGAGGATTGTAGGCGCTTATTTACTTGCCAAAATTCCGGACGACTCATCGCCGTTTCCGGATCGGCAGGCTCCAGAGTATGTGATGGTGCTGAGCCCGTACCAGGATGGGCTGCCGTATGCCTATTCACGCGTCCGCCTGCTGGTTTGGAACGACCGCAAGCATCGCTATGAGGGCGGCCTGCGCATGAACGATGTGATGGGATATCTGCCGGTCATAGTGGGTCATGAGGTGCTCGACCCGAAAGGCCCGAAGGTGCCTACCTTTACGCTCAAGCTGGGCGCCGCCGGGGCAAATCCGGGGCTCGATCCCGAGACGGGCAGACTACTCCCGGTGCCGACGGTCTCCATCAAGTACCGGCTGGATGGCGAAACCGTGCGGCGCATTGGGCAAGGAAACGAGCCCATGCCGAAGCTGGCGTCGAGCGCTTCCACCGAGGCACAGAAGCGCAAGGACGAACGGGCCGCGCGGCGTCACCATCGTTGATTGCAACCGGTCGACTCGCGTTTGACGTAAATCCAGATGCTTATTGCAGCAGCCGAACCTGCCCGGTGGCCAGTTCGTAGATCGCACTCACGACCTCGATGCGCTTCTCTTCGACCGCTTTCGCAATGACCGGATTTGCCTGCCTCAAGCGTTGCGCGTTGTGTCGCACATTCGCCTCGATCGCGTGGTCCAACAGATCTGCGGGACCCTGGCGAATCGCCTCCGTGACTCCGGGTGACACCGCATCGAGCAGCATCTGCAGGTGTCCGGGAAGCGCCTTGCGATCTTTCTCATACTGCAGCACGGCCTTCACCGCGCCGCAGTTTGTATGTCCCAGCACCATGATCAGCGGAGCCCCAAGCACTGCGACTCCGTATTCCAGGCTCGCGAGAATGTCCACGTTCATGTAGTTGCCGGCAACGCGGCAGACGAAGAGCTCGCCCGGGTCCTGATCGAAGACGAATTCAGGAGCCACCCGCGAATCCGCGCAGCCAAGAATCGCGGCGACCGGATATTGCGCCGTGGCCCGTGCTGCACGGCCCGCGCTGAAATCCTTGAAATCCATCTTATTTTGCACGTACCGAGCGTTGCCGTTCATCAGACGCTCGAGAGCCGCCGACGGCGGAATGGCGTTCGGCATGGCACGCATTGCGCGCGGCATCGCGGCGGCTAGAGCAGCCGTCGTAAGCGCTCCCTTTAGTAGTGTCCTGCGACTCAGGCCCCGGCTCGACTGTGATTCTGACATGGTCAGTCCTTTCACTCTCGGATCGTCGTGGGGGCTTCGCCGTGAAGATTACACGGCTCTCACGGTCTGCAGGAACTTTTGTTGCACTGCTTAAAAAAAGCTGCGAATCGCCGCGAACACCCGTTCCTGCTCCTCATCGCGTAGTTGGGGAAAGATGGGGAGTGCCAGCACCTCGCGGGCGGCGCGTTCGCTCTCCGGAAAGTCGCCTTCGCGGTAGCCGAGGGAAGCCAGCGCCTTTTGTTGATGGAGCGCGAGAGGGTAGTAGACCTCCGAGCCGATGCCGTGCTCGGTGAGCCATACGCGGAGTTCGTCCCGGCGCGCCACGCGAATGACGTACTGATGGAAGACATGATGGGCGCGAGGGTCAACCCAGGGCAGTACCAGGCCACGATCTGGGTAGGGCCCGGGCTCGACGATTCCGGCGGCGGTGAATAGCTCGCCATAGCGCACGGCCAGGGC
>DASXGY010000318.1:0-2214 GCA_036488835.1 Acidobacteriaceae bacterium | reverse complement strand
GATGCGCGACTCGCCGCACCTCCTGCACGCCCGGAATTCCAAAGCTCGTGACATACCAGAAGCCGGCAACGATCAGAACAACAAGCACTGCAAGACGGCGAATGTTCATAAGCGGTCGTTCTCTCCTTACTTCACTGCATTTATTTCATCGCGAGACTGCCGCTAGCGTGCGCAGCTCTCGATACACGGCCTCCGTTTGCCGTGTCAAATCTTCCAACGATGTGTCATTGCGGATGATGGTATCGCTCAGCCGCATCTTTTCTTCCTCCGGCATTTGAGCGGCCATGCGCTGGCGCGCCTCCTCTTCGAGCACGGCGCGTGTGGCGAGATTGGCATCCGGACCCCCCATACGTGCGACATACCGTGCGATGCGCAATGCCTCCGGCGCAGTTACCAGAATCCTGCGGTCAAAGCGCTCCTGCCAGTGGCGTGTTCCCGCAGCCTTGCTGGCTTCAAACAGCAGCGCCGTCTCATAGATCGCCACCGCGTTCGGCTGCTCCCGTTCGAGCGCCTCCATCCAGCGGCGCTGTTCGGCAATCACCGGCGGATGCACAATGGCATTCAGCTCAGCCAAACGTCCATCCGTGAAGGCGATAGTCGCCAGTTTCTTCCGGTCCAGGGTTCCATCCGCCCGCACCACCGCCGGCCCAAAGGCCCGCACAATTTCGCCATACACCGCCTCGCCCGGCTGCATCATGGCGCGGCCCACGACGTCCGCCTCCATCACCTGCGCGCCCAGGCTGCGAAAGATTCCTGCCACCGTGCTCTTGCCGCTGCCGAGTCCGCCGGTCAGGCCAACGCGCAACATCCGCGTGCCTTACAGCAGGCCGCGGCGTAGCTTGGCCGCGCGTACCGTGTTTGCCATCAGCATCGCAATGGTCAGAGGCCCCACGCCACCGGGTACCGGCGTGTAAGCGCCCGATACCGCATACGCCGCCGGATGTACATCGCCGATCAGCGTCGATCCCTTCGCGCGAAATAACTCCTCGCGCCGGGCGTTGCCGTGAAAGAAACGGTCAAACTCTTCCAGCGTCGTCAGGCGGTTGATGCCGACGTCCAGCACCGTCGCGCCCGGCTTCACCATGTCTGCGGTCACATATCCTGGACGGCCGATCGCCGCCACCAGTATGTCAGCGCCACGGCAGACAGCCGGCAAATCGCGTGTCTTCGAATGGCAGATGGTCACCGTTGCGTTCTGTGCCAGCAGCAGGATCGCCGCCGGCTTGCCTACGATGTCGCTGCGGCCGACCACGACCGCATTCTGCCCTGCTATCGGAATGCCGCTGCGCTTCAACATCTCGATCAACCCCGCGGGTGTGCACGGCGCCAGCGCTGGCTGTCCGGTTTGCAGCCGTCCGACGTTCACCGGGTGAAAGCCGTCGACGTCCTTCTCCGGAGCCACCGCCTCCAGCAGCCGTTTCGCATTCACCTGTGCCGGCAGTGGAAGCTGTATCAGGATGCCGTCCACATCGTCGCGACCATTCAACTCAGCCACCAGCGCAAGCATCTCTTCCGTGGTCACGGTCTCAGGCGGCGTAATCAAGTCGCTGCCCAGTCCCAGCTCTGCGCAGGTGCGCACCTTGCTGCGCACATAAATCTCAGACGCGGGCAGATGCCCCACCAGCACCGCTGCCAGTCCGGGGCGAATCCCCTGCGCCGCCAGCGTCTTCACTTCGCGTGCCACATCTTCCTTGATCGCTGCTGCGATCGCCGCGCCATCCAGCCTGCGTGCCTCTGCCATGCCCCTCCTAGAAATGCGCTGCTTCTATGGTAATTGCCGCAGTCCACTACACTTTGGAGAAGATGCAGAAACCGGCCATCGACGAGATTGCGTTGTGCCTGCTCGCATGCCCCGTTTGCCACGCGGCGCTGAGCTCGCTCGACCAGGAATCCGTTCGCTGCACCGGCTGCGAACGCCGCTATCCCATACGCGACGGGTTGCCCATATTACTCGCAGATGCTGCGCGACAGTAACCGTGTCAAAATTTTTCAACGCGCAGGAAAGTTGTGCATCGTAATGAGATAGGCAAGCACCACCGCGACAATCAAGGTCAACACCAGCAGCGCCACCAAGGCTCCCCAGGTAAAACCGCGCTTCTCTAGGAAATCCGGCTTCGGTTCATTTTCTTGCTCATCCATGTTCGGTCTACTCATGCGGGGTCCTCGTGATTCACGACAGCAAACAGAGATTCATTTTTTCGGTACATACCTAAT